>NZ_CP010546.1:300000-600000 GCF_001272835.1 Mycoplasmoides pneumoniae FH | reverse complement strand
GGTTTGAGGCCGTTGGTATCTAGAACATTGTTGTCCAAATCGACCACTACCATATCTTGGGCACGCATCTTGTCATAGCTCACACCACTTGGTTTAATGACAAAGAACTGACGGTTCGGGGCAATCATCGAAACATTACCCCAAGTGTGGATGACTAAGCCATATTTGGGTAGTAATAAATTCGTTTGAAAAACCTGTTCTTTGAGGTCATTTATCATTTTTTGATCCATGGCTGATTCTAAAAATAGTTGCCAGCTTTACAACTGTTAATGGCAAATTATCCAGTAGCTTACACATTATTAGGGTTATTTCAATACACTTAAACCATTTAACGTCCATTTAGAAATGAAAAGATTTGTAAGAACAGTTTTAGGGGACATTGACCCTAAGGATTTAGGTATTTGTGACTGTCACGATCATTTAATTAAGAATTGGGGTCCGGAAGCCAAAGAGCACCCTGATTTTGTGATGTTATCGAATGAAGCTGCTATTAAAGAGTGTTTGTAATTTGTCCACCATGGTGGTCGGAGCATTGTCACCATGGATCCACCGAATGTGGGCCGTGATGTCAAACGGATGGTAGCGATTGCAGAACAACTAAAGGGCAAGCTGAACATTATTATGGCCACTGGTTTTCACAAGGCTGCTTTCTATGACAAGGGAAGTTCTTGGTTAGCACAAGTGCCAGTTAATGAAATTGTGCCGATGTTGGTCGCTGAAATAGAAGAGGGTATGGATTTGTATAACTATTCCGGTCCCGTGGTTAAACGGGGCAAGGCTAAGGCAGGCATTATTAAAGCTGGTACGGGCTATGCTGCGATTGACCGGTTGGAATTAAAGGCCTTGGAAGCAGTCGCGATTACTTCGATTACTACTGGTGCTCCCGTACTCGTGCACACCCAACTCGGTACCATGGCATATGAAGCAGTACAACACCTGATTGATTTTGGCGTTAATCCGCGGAAAATTTAACTATCGCACTTAAACAAGAATCCCGATGAGTATTACTATGCCAAGATTATTCGGGAACTGGGTGTGACCCTGTGTTTTGATGGGCCCGATCGGGTGAAGTATTACCCCGATTGTTTATTGGCTAAACACATTAAATACTTAGTGGACTTGGGCTTTGTTAAACACATTACCCTGGCCTTAGATGCGGGGCGGGTACTGTACCAAAACACTATGGTTTAGAAAAAGGGAAGGAGTGCTTTGGGTTTGCATATCTGTTTGAACGCTTTATTCCGCTCCTTAAAGAAGTGGGAGTTTCCGATGCGGCCATTAACACCATCTTGGTCGAAAATCCCGCTGAAATCCTGGCCTTTGATGCACCGCGGAAGTTTAATCCCAAGGCTGTGCATCCACGGGTATTAGCACTTAAAAAACAACTAAAAATAGAGTAATGCTCAACAAAATTAAGCTCCAACAAAAACGTAAGTTAATTATCGGTTGATCCGTTTTTGCTTTGATCAACCTGGTGGTAATTCTCTTGACAGTATTACTGCGTGCAGGATTACCGAACTTAGTTAGTAAGGGAGTAACCCCGTTTTCGGCCCAAGCCTTTGGTGATGCCTTTATCTTTTTAATTACGCGGGTATACCTCGATAACTTTTTGCGTCAACCAGCGCTATTGTTAGGTGTTATTACCCTAATTGGTTACCTTGCTTTAGGTCGTGGTGGGGTGCAATCGGTGGTGGGGGCACTAAAGACCGTAATTGGCTTTATCCTGTTAAGCATTGGTAGTGGCGTGTTGGTGTCCACCGCCCGTCCCGTTTTTGACACGATTAAGGGTTTAGGGGGTACTGGTGTGGTACTATTGGATCCTTACTTTTCCTTAGCATCAGCGAACGATTTCTTTACGAACAGTTTCTTGAACAATGACTATGTGTCCTTGATTGCCTTTTCGCTGTTAGTGGGCTTTATTGTCAACATTATCTTTGTGGGGTTAAAGCGTTGAACTAACACCAATTCGATTATGGTTACTGGACACGTTATGTTGCAACAAGCAGCGGTAGTTACTACGCTGTTCTATATTGTCTTGTTCCGCCAAATTCCGTTGTTGGGTACGGGCATTGCTTACGGTGCCCAAGCCGGTCTAGTGATTATTAGTGGTATCTTTTTGGGAGTTTACTGGTCTACGGCCTCTACGGGTACCTATTTAGTGACCAATAAGGTAACCAATAATGCTGGTTTTTCGATTGGTCACCAGCAGATGTTAGGGATTATGACGGTTGCTAAATTGGGCAAGTACTTTGGTGACAAAAACGATAGTGCCGAGCACAAAAAACTGCCTAAGGCCCTAAAGATCTTTGAAGATAATATCTTCACCCAAACGATCATTATCCTTAGTTTGTTTGTGGTGTTGTTTATTGTGATTTTGGCTAGTTACAAGGGTGATAAACCACTGTTAATTAACTGGGACAAATTTGGTGCCATTAATGGTTTAGAGATTTGAAACACTACCTTTGGCGGAGCTAACTTTACGCTCAACATTATTGGGGGTGCTTTGAAAATGGTGGCCAGCTTAATTGCCATTATGACTGGGGTAAGGATGTTTATCACTGAGTTACAACAGGCGTTTCAAGGTATTAGTGAAAAGGTAGTACCAGGGGCCGTGGTAGCGGTTGATATTGCAGCTGTTTATGGGTTTTCAATTAACTCCGTGACCTTTGGGTTTTTAAGTGGGGTCATTGGTCAGTTTTTAGCTGTTGCCATTATGGCTGGCATTAGCTATATTCCGGGTAACCAGTTTAGCTTTGTGGCGATTCCTTTGTTTATTACACTCTTCTTTAACAGTGGTGCCTTTGGCGTGTATGCTAATGCCGAGGGTGGTTGGAAGGCGGCCTTACTGCTCCCGGGTATTATTGGCTTTTTAGAAATTATTGTGATTTCATTTGCGCTGCGCACCGTATCAAACGCTTACCAGGCTTCGGCACTGTTAGATGCTAAACAAAGCTTTGATTTAAAGGCGTTAATGGGTAATAGTTTGGACAATAACAACGGTTCGGCATTAAAAACAGCCGTAGAAAAGGTTGTAAATGCTACTGGTGTTAACCGGATAACCGAAGCGCAAAGCTTTGTTAAATCCGATAGCTTTAACAGTTTAAAAGCTGTTAACAGTACGCTAGCACAAGCAATTGAGTGGATCAGTAAAAGTGCATCACCCGTTGACAACGGTTTTATTGGAATGGCTGACTGGAATCTTTACTTTGGGTTGTTAGTTTGAATTGGGGCTTACAATGTAATTGGTGGTTGGATCTTAGTAATTTTGGCTACCGTTGGTTTAATCTTGCTGGCACAAATTATTGACAATGGTAAGCAAACTAAAGTAACTAAATTACAACAATTACTCAAAATTAACCCACAATTAGATTTAAATAACTAACCATGGAAAATAAGAAATTACACATTATTGCTGCTTGTGGTAACGGCATGGGTACGAGCATGCTAATCAAGATTAAGGTTGAAAAGATTATGAAGGAGTTGGGCTACACCGCCAAAGTGGAAGCTTTGTCAATGGGACAAACCAAGGGGATGGAGCACAGCGCTGACATTATTATTTCCTCGATTCACTTAACGAGTGAGTTTAACCCGAATGCTAAGGCCAAGATTGTTGGGGTGTTAAACCTGATGGATGAAAACGAAATTAAGCAAGCGTTAAGTAAGGTGCTTTAAGATGACAAAGCTCGATTTTAAGGCCGTCTTAAAGCAACACCACACCGTGCGGTTGCACCAAACCGCGCAGGACTGAAAACAAGCGATACAGCTCTGCATCCATCCTTTAATTGCTGCCAAGTTAGTCCAACCAGCTTACTTTGATGACATTCTAAAGAGTGTAGCTCAGTACGGTCCGTATTTCATTATTGCGGAAAATGTCGCCATGCCTCATGCCCAGAATAACGGTACGGTACAGCAAAACTGCTTCTCTTTAGTGACCCTAAAGGAACCAGTTTACTTTGACAACGATCCCCGCCCGGTGCGCTTGTTAATTGGATTAGCGGCTACCAGCGCTGCCATTCATACGACAGAAGCTTTACCACAAATTGCGGCCCTAGTAGAAGATACTCAAGTGGTTAAGGACTTGTTGGACTGTTGTGATGAGACCAGCTTGTTTGCTGTGATTGATCGGGTTAACTTACACAAATATTTAACTTAATATGGCTTTACCTTTAATCCAAATTGCGCTTGATAACCTCAGTTTAGCGAGTGCTTTAAATGACCTGGCTAAAGTCGGGGATGCTGTTGATGTTATTGAAGTGGGCACTATCTTACTAACAGCGGAGGGCGTTAATGCTGTTAAAGAAATTGCCAAACGCTATCCCCATAAGTTAATAGTGGCTGATGGCAAGATTGCTGATGCGGGGAAGGTGTTTAGCCAAATGTTCTTTGATGCTGGGGCACACTTTACCACGGTCATTTGTGCAGCGGAATTGCCCACCGTAAAGGATGTGGTAACTGTGGGTAACAGTTACACGCCCATAAAAGAAACCCAGGTGGAAATGACCAGTAACTTCACTTGGGAGCAGGTAACGCAGTGAAAACAAGTGGGAGTTCAGCAGGTAGTGTGACACCGTTCCCGTGATGCCCAAGCAGCGGGAGTCAACTGATCAGATAAGGATTTGCAAGCAGTGAAACGCTTAGCGGATTTGGGCTTTAAGGTCACCGTTACCGGCGGCATTACCCTCAACGACATCCAGTTATTTAAGGATATTCCCATTTATATCTTTATTGCTGGGCGTACCATTAGGGATGCTAGTGATCCACTTCAAACCGTACAACAATTTAAAGATGAGTTTCACAAGTACTGAAAATAAACACCTCCTGGGTGTTTATGAAAAGGCAATTAACAATAAGTTTGCCTGAAAGGACAAAATTGCTATTGCTAAGCAAGCTAGCTTTGACTTTATTGAGTTGAGCATTGATGAATCGGATGCTAGGTTACAACGCTTGGATTGGAGTGATACCGAAATTAACCAACTCCACAATGAGTTACAAGCACAAACCTTTTGTTTAAACTCAATGTGTTTAAGTGCCCACCGGCGCTTTCCTTTGGGTTCCAAGAATAAAACTACTGTCCAACAGGGCTTAACCATTTTTGAAAAGGCCTGTGTGTTAGCACGCAAACTAGGGATTCGTATTATCCAGTTAGCGGCTTATGATGTGTATTATGAGCCACATGACACAGAAACAGAACGCAATTTCATTACTAACATGCGGAAAGTGGCAGAGTTAGCGCAAAAGTACGCTGTTACCATTGCCTTTGAGGTGATGGACACGCCGTTTGCTGGCACGATTGTGCGTTGTTTAAACTTGATTAAGCGGATTGGTAAGGCTAACATTTTGCTCTATCCGGATATTGGTAACCTATCGCAATTTAGTACGGCAGTCTTTGATGAAATCGCATTAGGTCAAGACAAGATAGTGGGCTTTCACTTTAAAGATACTTTACCCAAGCAGTTTAAGGAAGTACCGTTTGGCACAGGTACAGCCCAATTTGAAGCAGCTTTAAAAGCCATTCACCAGTATGTACCAACAGTACCAATTCTAATTGAAATGTGATCGAAAAATGATCCTGCTGAAAGTACCGTGCAAAATGTGGCGCAGTTAAAACAAGCCAAGCAGTTTTACGAACAGCAGTGGGACTTGGCTTTAAAGAGAGTTAAATAGCTTTTGCCTAAAAAGCCGTTTACTTGTATTCTTTAGCAATAAAAAACTCCCGGTTTCCCGAGCGCCCTTATGAATGGCGGAACCCAAAAAGGGTCACACATTTATCCGCCATGTTTATATTTTGCGCTGTTAATTAACTTAAAACAACACTCCTACAGGGGCGTGGTCAGAAATAGTTCTAGGTTTAGTGCCCCAACTAGCTAGATCAAACAGATAACTATTGTGACCCTTAGTTTTTAAGTAACGGTCAAAGTAATTTCAGTAGGGTTCAGCTTGATTCAAGACCTTATTCTTAAAGCTGTTAGAGGTAATAATCTTATCATAAGGGTTGGCATAACCACTCTTTGTACCCAATGAAGATTTTCACGCTTCATTATCTTCAGTTAAAAAGGTGTAATCTTTGCTTTCACCAAAAGCAGCGGCTTGATTACCGAATTTAATGTTAGTGTCAGCCATAAACAGGATGTTTTCGTTGTTAAAGTGCTGCTTAATGGAATCCATTGCCTTGAAGGTAGTTTGCGCTTCAAAGTATTCATGGGCACCTTGACCCTTGCCCATCTTAGCGATTTTTTCACCCCGCTTAGTGTTTGCCCCCGGAGAGTCAAAATGACCAAAAGCCACTACTACTTTGCCCTTTTGGGTACTAAATTCAGCACTGTAAGGGGGACGCGATCAGTCCACTTTGATTCTATCTTTAGTTTCCTTAGTGTCTTTTGTACTTTCCGTGGTAGCTTCTTGTTCGGTTGTTTCCGCTGTGGTTTCAACTAATTCAGTGTCAGTGTTATCTGCTCCTTCTTCAGTAGTCACACCCTCACTATCAGTTTGATCAGTTGCTTGTTCTTGCCCCTTTTGTTGCTTTGATTGTGAGCGTGTTGTTACACGGCGTTGTTCCAGTTTGAGTTCTAAAGTTTCACTTTCACTTTCATTGGTAGTTTTTTGTTTCTTACTACCTTTGGAAGATTTGCTTCTTGAACTTTTCTTTTTAGTAGGCTTCTTTTTACTAGTTTTAGTTTTCTTAGGTGTTCTTGTTTTGGAAGAACTCCCATCACTGACATAGTTACTAATGTCCATTTCGGGATTGTCATAAAACCAACCTTGTCCCTCCATTTTGACACTCTGGCTGTTGTAAACAATTAAGATCCGTTCCTTCTGGCCTTCACTAGCAGTCTTACTGGTAGTTACGGGAGATAGATCATAAGACCAGGAGGTATAAGGATCAGCGTACTCGTTGAGTTGGTCGACAAACCGTTCAGCAGTACTTTCAGTGGATGGTTGAATTTCCGCTAAACCGACAATGTCGTACTTAAGGAGGTTAATAATTTCAGCAATCCCCTTGGTTTTAACCTTACTGTTTTGGTTGCCGAAACTTCTTTCACTACCCAAGAAGTTGAGTGCATTCCAAAAGCCCACATTGACCTGTTTGCGTAGTGAACGTTGTTTAAACGCAACGTCCACGTTACTTTTGGCTTTGTGGTCTAAAAAGTACTTGGTACCAAAGCCCACACCCGTACCAACTGCACCGACTCCGACAGCGCCCAACACCAGCCAAAGTGTTAATTTCATAAAAATTTGCCTTAATTATCTAAAAAAATGGCGTTTTTCCCTTTTTGAATCAATTTAGATGATGTAAACGACAATGGTACAAAAAGAAATGATTAATAAGAAAATTAGCCAAGACAACAGTTTTATTCAAAACAATAACTTGGCAGACTTTGATTTTTTAGATGCAAAGAAAAACAGTGAAATTAAAACTGTCTCAACTGGAAGCCTTCATTTAGATGAAGCGCTCGGCACTGGTGGTTTGCCACTAGGGCGCATTGTAGAACTTTATGGTAACGAGTCCTCGGGTAAAACCACGGTCGCGTTACATGCAGTCGCTAGCTTTCAAAAAGCGGGCAAAGTGGCCTGTTACATTGATGCTGAGGGTGCACTAGATTTAAGTTACGCCAAGGCAATTGGGATTGACTTGGGTAAATTACTAGTAGCCCATCCCAAGCATGGGGAAAACGCCTTTGCCCTAATGGAGTCACTGATTAAGACCAACAAAGTGGCCTTAATTGTGGTGGACTCCGTGGCGGCTTTGATTCCTAAGCAAGAACTGGAGGGCAACATGGATGACCAGACAATAGGACTCCATGCGCGGATGATGTCTAAGGGACTACGCCGTGTGCAGTCACTCTTACCTGAATCTGACACCTGCTTACTGTTTATTAACCAACTCCGGGAAAAACCCGGAGTCATGTTTGGTAATGGGGAAGTAACTACTGGGGGTCGGGCGTTGAAGTTCTACGCTTCGATGCGGATGGAGGCCAAACGCAGTGAACTGCTCAAAGACCGCTTTGGTAACTATGTCGGCATTAAGAGTAAGTTAACCGTGTCCAAGAATAAGGTAGCGCGCCCGTTTGGTGTTGCCTTTTTGGAAATTATGTTTAACCGCGGTATTGTGTATGAACACGAAGTGATTGAGTTAGCGCTTAAACACAATGTGGTGGTGCGCAGTGACAATGCATATTCGTTTAAGAGCCAAAACATTGCGATTGGCAAAGAGAAGCTCTTTAGCGTGTTGGCGGAAAAACCAGAGTTGTTTGAACAAATTAAGCAGCTCACGATTAAGCAAATCCACAGCCCGCCACCCCCAGCGAGCTAGCCAACCCCCACAGCGCCGGTAAATATAAAAATAGTTATTAATAAGGACTATATATAATATATAGACACAAATTAGGAATAACTATCAAAACTAAGAAAGCAGTTTAGATGGCTTATAGCGACTATAAGTAGCATCAAACTGCTTTTTTAGCATTAAGAAAGTCCCCGAAGGGACTCTTTAGAACTTGGGAATTATAAAGACATGTATGAATGATAAGAGGAACGTTTACAAAATATAAAAGTTACGAAAAAATGAAACAGTTGTATCTTGAGGAAAATGAGATAGTATTAACGGTTCCCAAGTCCCGCTTAAATATACCATAGCAATCTAATGCTGGTCTGCCCAATGTTTTAATTGGGCAAAAGAACTCACAAAATTGTAAAAGCGGTTTGAAGTTTTTCACCTTCACCTATTTATATTAGCTGGATAAACAATGGCTAAATTAGTGCCATTCATGAGATAATTAGCAAACTATTATTCTTTAACGGACACACAATTTATGGGTTATAAGTTAAAGCGATGACCTTTAGTTGCGTTTACATTTACCGGAATTGGCCTAGGGGTGGTGCTAGCGGCGTGTTCTGCACTCAATACCTCCAATCTGTTTCCCCGTCAAAACCGCTCCAAGCAGTTGATTGGGTTTACCGAAAACAACATCATTAAACCTGAAGCTGTACTAAAAGCCGCTTTAGCTGAGGACAATGGTACGGAAACCATTTTAAGGGTTAACTTTGGTGAAGCGTTAAAGAGTTGGTACCAAAACAATAAGGATCGCAACATTGCTACCCGTTTAACTATCTTTAGTGAAAACGTGGAGGATGAACATGATAACCTGTTGGACCAAAAACAACAGGCCGAACCGATTAATTGACCAATAGAGCTCCAAAAGGAATACGACCAGTGGGGTGGGAGTGAAAGTTCCTGAAAGGCCTTAAAGTTATACGACCGTTTAATAGCCGACTTCCAATCACTTATCTTTAGCAACATTGTTGCTAATGTGCAGTTGACTGATGGTAGTGATCAGTTTAAACCCACTACCAAAGATAACCTCGACAGTACTAGCAACAAAATCAAGTTTGTTAATTCCAAACCAAATGATCCTAACGGGGAGTTCTTTGCTAACCTCCAGGCTTATCTATTTGCCCAGTGAGTAGTGGAGGAAAACCCCCTCCCCCTCACCCAAGCCTTCTTCGCGTACCAAGCACCCAAGGACGGGCTCGACAGCTTATACGACCAAGCCGCGATTGGTAGTGCCTTACAGTTGGGCTATGCCTTCCCCGCGTTTCGCGAGCCCAATAATGGACAAAGCCAAGGTAAAACCACCTTCGACCCCACCCCCAACAGTGCCCAAAACTTCGGGGATTTCATTAAGGCGGTGTTTCCGGAGCAGAAGAATGGTCAAACCCAACAATCCAATACATCCTCCCGCACCGGGTTGTTTGACTGGCAAACCAAGTGAAACTCCAATGGCGCTGCCAATAAGCTCTTGGTGACCAAGTCCAACCTGCGCGGGGCCTTTAAGGGCGTGGGGTTAGCTACGGCCATTATTGACCAGTACGAGTACCTGGTGGGTGGGAAAAAAACGAGTTCGTTGCCCGAGGTCAAGGTAGATTCGAATAAGTCCAACCAAAATCCGCTGGATAGTTTTTTTATGGAGGGGAAGGATGCGGTGGCGATTAGATCCATAGTTTCGCGTGCGAAAATTGCCATGACCGACCAAACCCCCGGGTTTAAGGTCAACCCGGCGTTTGTCAAGGTGAAGCAGAGTCAGCAGAACGATACCTTTTACCAAAACCAGCGCAAACTGAGCGGCGGGCAAAGTGGGGATAATAACTCCCAGGGTAAACACCACTACCTCCAAGACGCGGTGCGGTTGACGAGTAGTCAAGCAATGGCGGCAGCTTCTACTGGGGCAGATTCTAGTAGTGGTACCAATGTTGGTGGTAGCTCCGGGGGCAACTCTGTTTTAATTCCGCTCCCAAGGAGTGCCGCCCTTACCCACACCCAGCAACAAGTTCAACAAACCACCTCCACACTCCAAACTCCTGTTTACGCCCGTGGTGACGATGGTACATACGCCCTGGCAATTGACGGTGGTGATTATTTTTTGGCGAACAACAAACGCGATTTCACCAAACAAGCCGACATCTTGCTGTACCGCTATTTACAAGCTAAGAGTAATAACTTTAAGGAAAACGGCGTCGAGTTTAGTTTGAACTTACTGGAATCTGGCAGCCTGTTCCAAACGTGAGCACAAACGGGGTTAACCGCGAAGTTGTACGGTGCTTTGGTGGCGATGATGGGTTCGGGTCAGGGGACCCAAGTTAAGGGCAGTGTGCAGGGGAGTAGCCGAGCAGCTTCTGTTAGCGTTCAAACTACCCAGCAAAGCAGACAGCAATCGACTGATACCCAAGAATCGGAAGTGGTTAAGTTAGCCAAGTCCCTGCTGAAATCAAGTGCGGATTTGGCCAAACCCTTCACTGATAACCCCACCTTTAAAAAGGCCTTAACCGACATCCAATCCGAGTACAAGGATTATTTGGCTGCTGCGGAGAAGTTAAGTGAGTTTAAGAAAGATTTGGGGGAGGTGAGTGGCTTACAGCAAGCTATTATTGACCGCGCTGATAAGTACATTCAACTAGAAAAACAAGCCCAAAAGAGTGCGATTGGCTTGGGCCAACCGCTCCCTTACCAACGCGCTAGTGATGGTAGTTACCCCGCTTTAGAGAAGTTCTTTATTCCGGAAGATAGTGCAGCAGATGGAAAAGTAAAAGCATCTGAATCAGGATCTGCCGCTTTAGTAACACTAAAGACAACAGATAGTCAAAAAAGCACAAACACCGTTAAACAACCGGACATCAAACCGACTCGGGAAAACAACGACAAAAAGTTAAAGCAGTTAACTAGTGATGTAGAAACTAAAGCATCTAGTTTAATCACCAAATGAGGTGCAACACCCCAAATTGGTAGTCAGTTCTCCGAAATTGTTTCGCTCAAGAGTAAGGACAATAAGCCCCAGACCAACATGATCTTGGCCTTATTGTCTGATGTTGGGATTAAGTGAACCAAGATTCTCAATTCCTTTAAGGAGTGGTTCTTTACTAATACCAACGACTTTAAGAACAATTACGATTCTGAAAAGAAAGAACTTAAAGGCAATGAGTACAAGGACTTTAACGACCTCGTTAAACAAACCTTGTACTTACGTTCCTGACAACGACTCACTTCCAAGGAAAAGTTTGGTTATTACAAGGAGTTGGGTAGTGTAAAAGCACAAGCAGCTCAATCAGGAATGGTTTCACTTTCAAGTAGCGCAGCAGTTGCAAATGCTGTAGCTTCAAGTGGCATGCAAAAATCTGGTGATCAAACCCTCTTGGAACTCGGTAAAAAAGCGTTTGAAAGTGAACTGGAAGCATCTAGTAGTGATGGGCAGTACAAGTACCTGCGCTTCTTGTCCACCTTAATGTGACTAGTTAAGGATGGGGCGAAGAACTATAAGCGCTTGCTCCAACAAGCGATTACCGTGGGTACCCGTGCCTTTGTGTCGTGAACGGTGAGCTATGATGATACGGCTACGGCATCAGCAGCCGCAGCAAAAGCGCAAGTAGCAGTATTAAAGACAGCTCAGGCAACAAATACTCAAAGCGACAACCCCTTCAATAAGTTTGTCCAAAACCCCGATTATGTCCAGGGTTCGGAAACCAACTGATTTAACGATAAGAGTACGCCAATTAAACCCGATTCGTTACTGGAAAGCGAAAGCACTTACAACTTTACCGCGGAACCGTTTGATGATAAGACGAAAAGTCAAAAGAGGTCTACTGGTGGTACCACTAACGAAAAACACTTCTTTGGCTTTAACGGTTTAACGATTAACTCGCCCCAAAGTGTGTCGACTGCTAGTGCCGGACTCACGGAACAAATCTTTAACAACTTTGGTCAGTTAGTAACAAGTAGTGACAAATCCGGGGCCTTGAGCCAGTACAAGGATAAAGCAACCCTGAAACGCTTAATCCAAAACACTAATTCCGATGCCGAGCTCAATGCCTTTGGTGAAGTGTTGCACCGTGCAGTTAATGTCGATACCAGTAACTTAGGACGTTTTAACTCCAGTGGGGAACCGTTGATTAGCTTTGACAACAAGAAGAAGTTCTTGGTTGATGTAGTGGACAAACTGGATGATGGTTACTTTAACAAGTTCGAAGGTTATGTTGGCCAAACCAAGGTGAAGATGTCTGATTCAAGTAGTAGTTCCCAAGGTAACGAAGACTATAAGAAAGCCAAAGCCGTACCACTCACCAAGGACTCGAGTGTCAAGACTTTGAGCTATGTCATTCAGATTACCAACGAGGACGTTAACAAAATTTCTGCTAGTTGAAAAACTGATAAGAACAGTGCTTTAGGCCTCAAAAAGGAAATCTTTATGGCTTTACTAGTAGAACAAGCCTTGGACGCTGGTACGCAAGAGTTAGCCTTTTTAGACTTAGTGCGCGCTAACCAGGTGCAAAACAAACGTAGTCACCAGCAAATCCTGGTGGGTGACAAACGCTTGTATGATGCGTTAGGGCAAACGCTAGCGCTTAGTGCGAAAAATCTTTAAGCCACTGTAGCAAATTCTGTGGTGTTAGGAGTAAGCAGTTTAAACGCTTCTGGTCAATCTGAAAGTCCCACAACAGTTGTAAAGCTTGGGGTAGTGGCGTGCTTAAGCTACCAGTTTGTACAGCTTCCATAAACTGTTCTAACAAGACAATGGCTTCTTTGATTGTTTTGCCTTCCAACGCACTTAAAGTCAGTTCACTAGCAATTGTCGAAATAATACAACCCTCCCCGTTAAAACCAAGTGCTGTTAGTTGGTTGTTTTGAAACTGTAAGCCTAAGTTAAAGAAGTCCTCACAGTTATCATCAGCCTTAGTGGTTAAACAATGGGCAAACTGAGTTAAGTCCTGTTTGTGTTGTAAGTTGCTGTAAATGGCAATAATTTGCTCCCTTATTTTGCGATCCATAGTTACTTAATTACGTTTTTAATAATTGTCTTGGTATCAGTTGCTAGGAGTTTAGCTAAATACTGCAACTCCTTCACTGTGTTATAGTGCATTAACGAAACTCTCACAAAGTAATCCTTATTGCGGTAACGTCCCACACAAATGGAGCCCTGGCGTACCATGATCTTATTGATGTTTAGGAAAGTGGCTAGATCAATGGTAGCCAATTGGCGGTGTTTAAAGGAAAAAATCGGGACATCCTGGTCGTGGTTGGCCAGCACAATTTGCGGATTACTGTTTAACAGTTCGTAAGCTTGTTGTTTAAGTTGGTGACCATAAGCCATCATTTGGGCAAAATTAAACTTTTGTTTAAAGAAGCGCAACAGCTTGTTTAAGGCATAGATGGCCATAATGTTGGGGGTACCGGCTTCAAACTTTAGGGGTGTACTTTTAAAGTGAATTGTATTGTCCGGGTCAATCTGGGTAAAGATATCACCCCCGAGTTTGAGGGGTTGTAATTGGGGTTGTAAGCTTTTTTTAATGTAAGCTACCCCCAGTCCAGTGGGACCGTAAAACTTATGAGTAGAAAAGGCTAGGAAGTCGATCTGGGTTTTGGCAATGTCAATTTGCTTGTGCTGCACCGTTTGCACTGCATCCACGGCTACAAAAGCTTTAGGATTGACTTGTTTGAGGTAATCGGCAATTTGAGCAAAGTCAATTGAATTGCCAAACAAATTGGAAGTAGCGGTAATGGCTACTACTTTAGTTTTCGGGTTAATCAATGACTTAAAAGTGTCTTCTAAGGATTGGTTAGCTTGCTTTTCGACCCATACTAGTCTGGCCTTTGTTTGTTTAGCTAGTGCCACTCAGGGCAAAACGTTAGCCGAGTGTTCATCACCCTTTAAGACAATTTCATCACCGGGTTTAATCCAGGGCTTTAAGCCATGGGCAAACAAATTAATGGACTCCGTGGCTGAACTTGTAAAGATAATTTCAGGTGCAGTGACATTAAACCAGTCCGCTACTAGTTGACGGGTTTCAGCAATAATGGCAATAATCTGGTTGTTGAGATCAGGGGTTTTATTGTGGGGGTTGACACTAAAAAGCTCATAGTATTCCTTGCAAGCTTGACTAACGGTGTCTAGCGCAATTGAGGTAGCAGCGTTGTCAAAGTTAACCCATTGGGGGTTGTTTTTAAACCACTTAAATTGTTTGCGAAATTGGTACGGATTAAACTTAGTTTTGGTCATTTAAACAAGTCTTTTTAAGGAAATAATCAATGGTAAAAGTACGCTTTGACAGCGTTGCTATAATTTACTTAATTATAAAGTGGCTTACAGCTTTTGCTCTATCTGTTTCCCCTCACCCAAGCGTTCTTCGCGTACCAAGCACCCAAGGACGGGCTCGACAGCTTATACGACCAAGCCGCGATTGGTAGTGCCTTACAGTTGGTCTATGCCTTCCCCGCGTTTCGCGAGCCCAATAATGGACAAAGCCAAGGTAAAACCACCTTCGACCCCACCCCCAACAGTGCCCAAAACTTCGGGGATTTCATTAAGGCGGTGTTTCCGGAGCAGAAGAATGGTCAAACCCAACAATCCAATACATCCTCCCGCACCGGGTTGTTTGACTGGCAAACCAAGTGAAACAGCAATGGCGCTGCCAATAAGCTCTTGGTGACCAAGTCCAACCTGCGCGGGGCCTTTAAGGGCGTGGGGTTAGCTACGGCCATTATTGACCAGTACGAGTACCTGGTGGGTGGGAGTAAGACGAGTTCGTTGCCCGAGGTCAAGGTAGATTCGAATAAGTCCAACCAAAATCCGCTGGATAGTTTTTTTATGGAGGGGAAGGATGCCGTGGCGATTAGATCCATAGTTTCGCGTGCGAAAATTGCCATGACCGACCAAACCCCCGGGTTTAAGGTCGACCCGGCGTTTGTCAAGGTGAAGCAGAATAATCAAACCGATGCGTTTTACACAACCCAGCGCAAACTGAGCGGCGGGCAAACTAATGGGGGTAGTAATAATTCCAATGATAAACACCACTACCTCCAAGACGCGGTGCGGTTGACGAGTAGTCAAGCAATGGCGGCAGCTTCCACTGGGGCAGATTCTAGTAGTGGTACCAATGTTGGTGGTAGCTCCGGGGGCAACTCTGTTTTAATTCCGCTCCCAAGGAGTGCCGCCCTTACCCACACCCAGCAACAAGTTCAACAAACCACCTCCACACTCCAAACCCCTGTTTACGCCCGTGGTGACGATGGTACATACGCCCTGGCAATTGACGGTGGTGATTATTTTTTGGCGAACAACAAACGCGATTTCACCAAACAAGCCGACATCTTGCTGTACCGCTATTTACAAGCTAAGAGTAATAACTTTAAGGAAAACGGCGTCGAGTTTAGTTTGAACTTACTGGAATCTGGCAGCCTGTTCCAAACGTGAGCACAAACGGGGTTAACCGCGAAGTTGTACGGTGCTTTGGTGGCGATGATGGGTTCGGGTCAGGGGACCCAAGTTAAGGGCAGTGTGCAGGGGAGTAGCCGAGCAGCTTCTGTTAGCGTTCAAACTACCCAGCAAAGCAGACAGCAATCGACTGATACCCAAGAATCGGAAGTGGTTAAGTTAGCCAAAGCGCTGTTGAAATCAAGTGCGGATTTGGCCAAACCCTTCACTGATAACCCCACCTTTAAAAAGGCCTTAACCGACATCCAATCCGAGTACAAGGATTATTTGGCTGCTGCGGGGAAGTTAAGTGAGTTTAAGAAAGATTTGGGGGAGGTGAGTTAAATAAATTTGGCGTTTCAATTTGATTTACGCAATTGATTAATTAGTAGGGCGGCAAAAGCGCTTTTTTAGTTTGAAAAGGCCTTGTTACCTGAATTTCATTCAATTAATTTCATGAATAGATTTTTTGACTCTTCAAAAATTTCAGAAATTCTACTTGTTACTTCCAAATCAACTACTCAATTTATTTAGTGAAATGATCGTTATGAAGTATTTCAAGAAAATTACTGGATCAACCAAGCAGTTGATATCCTCTGGCAACATTGTTGCACGTTGTAGTTTTTTAAATCTTGTAAAGAAAGGAGGATTTGATCATTAAACGTGAAATTTCAATTACTTTGTTTAAAAGAAATTTGAAAAAAGATAAGATTAAAACATCAAAAGCCTGAATCGAAGATCTACCTGATGGCAGCTATGACATGGGCTTTTATGGCAATTTAAACCATATGGAAAAACGAAAAAGTGGTTACGTTACCCAAAAGCAGTTTAATGATTTCAAAAATTCCAACAATCAGCGGCTGATAAAAATTGAGAACACTTTGGTTTCTCAAGGTGAACAAATTAGTCAGCTAATCAAAGTTTCAATTCTTCAGGGTGAACAAATAAATAAGCTCACTGAAACTGTTGAAAAGCAGGGCGAACAAATTCAAACCCAAGGGGAAACGCTTAAGTTAATTCTTGAAACTCTTCAAGTAATTAACAAACGTTTGGATCGTTTGGAGTCTAAGTAGATTCAACCCAAAATAAAAGTACCAGCAGTTGATTTTTATATGTCAGTTGTTGGTATTTTTATTTATCTAAAAAATATTCAAAAAAATTTTTGGTAATTTTGTTGTCACATATAAAGTCTCAGTTCAATTTATTTAGTGGAGGAGCAAAATGCAAATCTTTTATTTTTTTAATTGATAAGCAAAACGTCTGATCCCTGTTGGCAACCGAGTTGCAAGTGGTAGCTATTTTTTCAATCTCCAAAAAACAAATATTAATTATGAAAAATAAAAAAATTATCAAACTACCTTTTATTGATCACGCAATGAATTCACTCAATCAAAGTGAGCTAATTTCATTTGTAGCTTTTAACGAAGCCAATGAAGATAATAAACGCACACTTTACATAAAGATTCACGCTAATCAAAAGGAAATGGTTGTACAAGCCCAAGATGGAAAACAAACTCTAGAAAGAGAACAACTTTTTAAAAAGCTACTCGAAGCTTTAGCTTGTTAGAACACAAAACTTATAGATGTGGTTGTGCTTGCACTAACTTCTTAAAGTGTTTTAAGCGGTTAACTCACAATAAGTAAATACCGTGGTGCTTATTAGTAAATACCCTGTCGTAGATGCCGTTGGCTTCCATGAAGTCAAACAGTTTTTGCAACACACTTTTGGTCTGTTCAAATTCCGCTTTCATCCATGAAACATTAATAAAACTAAACCAAATGAAGGCTTGACGCCGTCAAAAACGACTTTCAATCTTATTGTTAGGGTCAATAAAATCAGCTAGCTTACCCACCTTCTTTAAGTGGAAATACAACCGTTCGTAAGCCTCAATAAAGGAGAGTAATTTAATGCTGTTTTTCTGGGTGGAAGCACTGTTCGGTCGCAAGTAATAGTTAACCCCATTTACATCAATTCACAGCACTTTTTGGGCTTTAAACATAATCGGAAACCACACCGCAATGTCTTCAATAAAGCGGTTAACAAACTGCAAATCCAATGCTTTGAAAAAGGCGGTGTTGATGACAATGTTCCAAATGTACTGGTCGTTATTCTGGATATAGTGCAAATGATTTACGGTGTTATCAGGATTGAGTTTTACCTTGCCCTGAAAGATGTTTTTGAGCGGAATGTGTTTAATTAAAAAGTCATTCTTCAACATTTGGAGGTAAACAATACTGTTTAACACTGCAATATCAAAGTTTTCTCCTTGAATTGTTTCCACTATTGCCTTAAAACAGTTGGGATCACTAAATTCATCATCAGGATCAACAAAGTAAAAGTAGGGTGTGTCTACATAATTTATTAGTTGATCACGTGAACCGCCTACACCGACATTTTTCTCACCACAATGTACTTCAATCGCTAGTTGTGGATGTGCTTGTTGAAATTGTTTTAGGATCTCGTATGTTGGATCTGGCTTGTTATCATTAAAGAAGATTACTTTAACACCGTTCCAGTCTTGCTTTAAAAGTGATTTGAAAAAGCGATCGAGAAAGGGCTGGGATTGGTAACAAGGAACCAGAATGCTAATTAGCTTGTTCATTAATTACGCTATTCTGATTTTATAAGATTCTAGAGAGGATTAAGATTAAGATATAGATATGAATGATCTTGCGCTTGCCTTAGGTTTGGGAATTCCCCTTTCCCTGTTAGTCGGTGTCATTATTGGCTATTTTATTTCTATCAAAATCTTTAAAAAACAGATTCGTGATAACCCACCAATCACCGAAAACCAAATTAAGGCGATGTATGCCAAAATGGGTCGTAAGCTTTCTGAAACACAAGTCAAGGAAATTATGCGCTCCATTAAAAACCAGAAGTAATTAATAAATGGAGGCACGTTTTTTAAAAAGTGCAAGTGACTTAGAGAGTTGTCCCCAAGACAGTGTTAAGGAAGTCTGTTTTATGGGGCGGAGTAATGTCGGCAAATCAAGCCTCATTAATGCCTTTTTTCAAAAAAAGCTAGCTAAAACTTCCGCGACGCCGGGACGTACACAACTGTTAAACTTCTTTGAATACAACCGTAAACGCTTTGTCGATTTACCAGGTTATGGCTTTGCTAAACTGAGTAAAGTGCAAAAGGAAGCAATTACTAATTTATTAACGCAGTTCCTCAATTTTCGCCAAAACTTAACTGGTGTGGTACTAGTGATTGACAGCGGTGTAGTGACCGTTCAGGACCAGGAAGTGGTCAAAACCATTCTCCAAACGGGGTTAAATTTTTTGGTGATAGCCAATAAGTTTGATAAGCTCAACCAAAGCGAGCGCTTTCATACCCAGAATAAACTGGCACACTTTTTAAAAGTCAATCCTAATAAGTGTTTATTTGTTAGTGCCAAAACCGGGTATAACCTCCAAGTAATGCACAAACAAATCTTTGAGTTATTTAAAGCAGATGGACAAGCAATTTAGTTTTCAAGGTCAATACGACTTCAAAACAGTGAGCACTGGTCTTTATGATAGTTGAAGCAGTGCTAGTTTTTTTAAACCACAAAAAAACAAGGTACCCTTCACTGCCATTCTCCCCCCACCAAACTTAACGGGTACGCTGCACATTGGTCATGCCTTTGAAGTGAGTATCACTGACCAAATTATGCGCTTTAAGCGACTGCGGGGTTATGGCGTGAACTGGATTCCCGGATTTGACCATGCGGGGATTGCTACGCAAACCAAATACGAAAAGTTAGCACGGGAAACTAATCCCGAGTACTTCCAAGCGCCGCGTAAACAAAAGGTCAAAATGATTATGGATTGGGCCTTAACACAAGGGGACACCATTCAAAGTCAGCTCAAAAGTTTAGGGGCATCCTTAAACTGAAACCAGGTTAACTTTACCCTGTCCAAAAAAGCGAGTCAAATTGTCAACGATAGTTTCATCCAGTTGTTTGAACAGGGCTTTATCTACCAAGCTGAAACCTTGGTTAACTGGGACACCAAGCTAAACACTGCCATCTCGAACATTGAAGTCATTAATAAACCAGTTGACCAACAGCTGTATTACATTGCTTATAAGTTAGCTAATAATCCCAAAAAACGTTTAGTGGTGGCAACTACTAGACCAGAAACGATCTTTGTTGATGTGTGTTTGTTTGTCCATCCCAAAGACAAGCACTACCACAGCTTTGTCAAACAAAAGGTAGTTAATCCGCTCACTGGTGCGTTAATGCCAGTGTTCACCGATAGTTATGTCGACAAGAAGTTTGGCACCGGTGTGTTGAAGTGCACCCCCGCCCATGACTTTAACGACTTTGCCTTAAACGAAAAGTACCGTTTACCGTTTGTAAGTTGCATTGACCACAATGGTTTGTTAAATGAGCACGCTAAGCAATTTACTGGTTTAACCGTAAGTGCAGCACGTCAGCAGGTAGTCGAGTTTTTACAAACGCAAAAACTACTAGTGAAAACTATGCCACTAACCAGTAACGTTGGTTTTTCCGAGCGCAGTGACACGGTCGTAGAACCGTTATTATCCAAGCAGTGGTTTGTCGATTTACCGAAACTCAAAAAAGCACTCGCCATTAAGAAATACCCCGAGTTAATTCCCAAGCGTTTTAACAAACAGGTAACAAGGTGGTTGAGTCAGCTCAAACCGTGGTGCATATCGCGCCAATTAATTTGGGGTCACCCTATTCCGGTGTGAACACATAAACAAAGTGGTGCGTTGCATGTGGGCAGTACTGCACCAACTGATAAGCAAAACTACACCCAGTCCACCGATGTACTCGATACCTGATTTTCCTCATCACTGTGACCGTTAATTTGTTTAGACTGACACAAAAACAAGCACTTTGTGCCAACTGATCTTTTGGTAACCGGGTATGACATCCTCTTCTTTTGGGTCTTACGGATGACCTTTAACTCGTACTTTCAAACCAAGCAGTTACCTTTTAAACAAGTGTTAATTCACGGTCTAGTCCGCGATGCCCAAAACCGCAAAATGTCCAAGTCCCTAAACAACGGGATTAACCCAATGGACTTAATCCGTGATTATGGGGCCGATGCCACGCGCTTATTCTTAACTTCCAATCACACTCCGGGTGATGATTTAATCTTCAACGAACAGAAGTTAAAGAGTGCCGCTAACTTCTTGAACAAGTTGTGGAATGTGACCAAGTACGTGTTGCAGTTAGGAGAACAAGCCAAAACTGTACCAAGTACTCACTTACCCTCTACATTGAGTGAGCGCTGGATCTGGGCTAAATTGAAACAACTCATTGTCCAAACCACCAAGTTATTAGACAAGTACCAGTTAGCTTTGGCCAACCAAGCGTTAGTCAACTTTATTTGAAATGATTTTTGCAATACCTTCATTGAAACGATTAAGCAAGAGGACACGGCACTTTTACCCCAGCTGTACACAACTGCTAAAACTGTTTTAAGTACGGCGGTCGTTATGCTAAGTACCGTTACTCCCTTCTTGGCGGAACGGATCTACCAACAGTTTCACAGTGGCAGTGTCATGCAAGCAAGTTGGCCAACTGCCAAAGCAGTTAAACCACCGAAACTGTTTGCTGATGTTGTTGAAGCCGTGTCCAGCTTGCGCCACTACAAGGCCAACAACCAACTAGTAGCTAACCAGAATTTAACCGTTGTTTTAAGTGGTAAAGCTGCTCCTGTAGTGCAAAACTACTTCCACTTTAACTGGGTCGATCTTAGGATAGAAGTTAACAAAACTCCAGGCTTCCAAATCAAAATCGTTGACAATGCAGCCAACAACTTAGCCCACTTAGAAAAACAACGGAGCTTTTATTTAGCGGAAGTCCAACGTAGTCAAGCGATTAACACTAACCCTGCCTTTCTAAAAAAAGCACCACCGCACAAAGTTAAGGCGGAGCTTTTAAAGTTAGAGGAATATCAAAAAAAATTAGCGGAAGTCAATCATTTAATCGCTAAATTAACTAAAGCTGAGTAGAATTTAAACAATAACAATTAGTTCAGTATGAAGAAGGTAATTATTATTGATGCTTCTGTATCACCTAGTGGTTCTTACACCCATTTATTGTTAGAACGCTTTTTAGCTACCTTTCAAGCTAAAAACAAGGACGTAGAGCTCTCCACTTGGAACCTCAACGAACTACCAGTGGGACAAATTTCCTATAACACCCAAAACGCTGGAACTTTCTTTTCTGTAGAAAACTCCGATAAGTACATTGATGCGCTCAAAGCAGCGCACGGTGTTATTATCTTGGCGCCAATGACCAACTTTAACTACCCCGCAACGTTAAAGAACTTTATTGACCATGTCTTTGTGGCAAACAAAACCTTTAAGGATAAGTATGTCACTAAGGGCGCATCATCAGGAATGTTGGGTAACCTCAAGGTAGTCGTTTTGGGTTCCCAAGGCGCACCGTTAGGTTGATACCCATGGGGCGATCATGTCAACAGTCTACGCGGTCTGTTTGGTTTTGCTGGAGTCGCTAGTTTTGCTAGTGTAATCATTGATGGTACCAAGCTACTTTACAAGGACAAAAGTAAGAGTGAAGTAGTGGACATGTTCGCTAAACAAGTGGACGCAATTGCTAATGAGTTTTAATTCATGCCGCGGAAGCATTTAATTGCCAGTCAAACAAACAAAAAACAACAATCCAACGCGAAGCAACTACAAAAGTTAGCGAAGCGGATCGCTGCTGCTGTCAAAAAAGGTGGCAGTAACATTGATGCCAACCCCCAGCTAAAGGTGGCAGTCGAACTAGCGTTAGCTCATGGTTTAAGTGCGGATTCAATTAAACGCAACATCCATGGCAGTGAAAAGGATCCCACAAAACTAAGCGAGTTTTGCTATGAGATCTTTGGTCCCAATGGTGTTGGCATCATTGTCTTTGGTCTAACCGATAATCCGAACCGGTTGTTGAGTAGTTTAAACGGTTACATTGCTAAATTAAAGGCACAGCTAGCCAAGCCCAACAGTGTTAAAATTAACTTTGAGGAAAAGGGCATTGCGCTAGTTAAACACAATAACTTTACCCAAGACGAGTTAATTGAACTGTTAATTAGTAACAACATTAATTTGTTAGATCTCAATGAAGATGATGACAGCTTTGAAGTAGTGGTCGATTCACCGAGTTACTTTGCGTTGAAGGATTTACTCGTTAAAAACAGTTTTACGATTGAAGCGAGTGAGTTGCGCTTAATTCCGCTGTTAACGGTGGAACTTAACGCCGAACAACACACCCTCTTAAACCGCTTTTTAAATGCGTGTGAAGAGGATGATGACATCCAAACAGTAGTGCATAATGCACTGTAGCAATGGGACGCTTAGAGAAGTTTCGCTTTTACCGCCAGAACGATGACAATAATACGACTGTTCAAAAAGCGTTACTGAAAGCGCAAAAACAGGTCGCTAGTTGAAAAGTAGAACTAGACGAATTGAGCCCGAAAATTCTGTCGCACTACCAGCCTTTTAGTGAATTGAGTGCTAATCCGGTGAAACGCAAAAGTGAACCCAATCAGGTCTTACAATCACTGCAAACTCTCATTAACAACTTCCAAACATCGGATTTTCAAGCCATCGCCACCCAAGCTGATGCCTTGTGGTTACAAATTAAACACCACGATAGCGCGACTGGTTATGAAAGTTGGATTACTGATGACCGGGGGATGGATAAAATAGATAACCTAAAGCGCTTTTTTGAGGACAACGAACAACAGTTTATTCAGCAAACGCAAACTTTCGTAGTGCAATTGGGGAACTATAATAAGGCACTAATGGCACTCACTAACGAAAAAGTGAGCTTTACCACCACTGATTTAAGCCAGCCCTTAGCGAGCAGTTACAACCCGTTATTTAAGCGGATTTTGCTCAGTTTATTAGTATTCTTTATTAGTAGTTTAGTGGGTTTGGTTGTTTTACTAACCCTCTTATTCACTTCCCTTTAATTGCTTACACCCATTAAGTTAAATTTATGTATTTTCAAATTGCCATTGACGGTCCTAGTAGTTCTGGTAAATCTAGTGTTGCTAAAACAGTGGCCCGACAGCTCGGTTTTGAGTACTTTTCCACTGGCAAAATGTACCGGGCCTTCGCTTACGTGATGCAGGTCAACCGCTTGGATGTCAACCTTTTGTTAAAGGTGATTAACCAAATTAACTGGCGCTTTGAACACGAAAAGGTGTTTTATAACAACGCTGATATCTCAGAGGTTATCCTAAACCAGGAAATTGCCCAACTAGCGAGCAATTTAGCAACCAATCCCGAAGTGCGTAAGATGGCGGTATTGCGCCAACAAGCGTTAGCTAAAAACACCAACATTGTGATGGATGGACGCGACATTGGTACCGTTGTATTGAAGGACGCGCAGTTAAAGTACTTCTTGGATGCTAAACCGGAAATAAGAGCGCAACGACGCGCCCAAGATCTTGGCATAGCATATGACAGTGACAAGGCCTTTCAGGAACTAGTAGCGGAAATTAAGCACCGTGATGCGGTGGATACTTCCAGAACTGCTGATCCCTTAGTGCAAGCCCCCGATGCGATTTACATCGACAGTTCTAACCTTACTTTTCAGCAAGTAGTCGAGTTAATGGTGCAACAAGCGCGTACAGTTTTTAAACTTTAAGGTGTTTACTGTTGCCATTATCGGCCGACCTAACGTTGGCAAATCGAGTTTGTTCAATCGCTTAATCCAAAAACCCTACGCGATTATTTCCGATACGCCCAATACCACAAGGGACCGCATTTATGGTGTTGGTGAATGGTTAACGCGGCAAATTGCCTTTATTGATACTGGGGGATTAATTTCCCAAAAGACCCCGCTCCAACAACAAATTGAAGTCCAAGTTCGAGCAGCCTTAAGTCAAGCTAATGCGATTATCTTCTTGGTGTCTTACCAAGAACAGATTAGCAGTGATGACTTTTATGTAGCTAAGGTATTGAAAAAGATTAAGGACAAACCGATTTTGTTGGTCGTCAATAAATCAGAAAACCTCAAACCAGATGCTTATGAACCCAACCTACAACAGTTCTACAGCTTTGGGTTTGGCCAACCCGTTTGTGTGAGTGCTAGCCATGGCATTGGCATTGGTAACCTAATGGATCGACTAGTTAAGGACAACCAACTCCCCCCTTACCATGGTAGTAGTGAAACCAATCCCGAAGTGCGCTTTTGTGTAATTGGTAAACCCAATGTTGGCAAGAGTTCTTTAATTAACCAACTGGTGCAGCAAAACCGGGTGTTAGTGTCCGATGAGAGTGGTACTACCCGTGATGCAATTGATATTCCCTTAAGGGTTAATGGGCAAAACTACCTTTTAATTGATACGGCTGGGATTCGCCGTAAGGGGAAAATAGCCCCCGGAATTGAAGCGGCCTCGTATGGGAAAACCCAGTTAGCAATCGCTAGGAGCAACATTATTCTGTTAATGGTTGATGGTTCCAAACCGTTGAGTGAACAGGACGAGATTATCGGTGGATTAGCCCAAGCCGCTTTAATTCCGGTGATTATTCTGGTCAACAAATGAGACTTAGTACAGAAGGACAGCAACACGATGGCTAAGTTTAAAAAGCAGTTACAAAGTCAGTTTCAACACCTCAGCTTTGCTCCCATTGTTTTTATTAGTGTCAAAAACAACAAGCGCTTACATACCATCTTTGAACAGCTCCAAATTATCCAGGAACAGCTCACCAAAAAGATTTCAACTTCCCTGTTAAACGATGTCATCCAACAAGCACAACTGTTTAACCAAGCACCCCTGTTTAAGGGTGGGAGGTTACAGGTAACTTATGCGGTGCAAACTCACAGTCAAACACCGCACTTTGTACTGTTCTGTAATGACCCTAAGTTTGTCCACTTTTCCTATGCGCGCTTTTTAGAGAACAAGATTAGGGAAAGCTTTGGTTTTAGTGCTGTACCTATTACTCTTTATTTCAAGTCCAAAAATGCACGGATAAGAGGTGTCGCAAAAACCTAAGATAATATACTTAACTAGATGAGGTCTGTGCCATTCATGACAGCAGAAAAAGAGCTAGGTATCCACGATTTTGACGAAAACTTAAACGAACAAAGTTTGCTCAAGCAACTCATGCCCAAAACCCGTAACATTACCCTAGAACCAACAAGGGAAACAATAACAGTTCCCCTAGAACGTAACATTGTAGAACGTAGTTTCTTTGGCGAATTAGATCAGTTAGAGAAAGAACAATCAATTCGCAATTTTTTTCACTTTATGGTAGATATGGGTGTGGTCAAAAGCCAACCCCATGTTGATGTGTTAAACCACTTCGCTAACCAACTCCAAGTTCATAAACCGCAAACCGTTGATCTAACAATGGAGTTTTTAGAACAAGAAGGCCAGGAAGTACTAACAAAGGAAATTAAGGCTGGTTTTTGTGAAATTACCCCCTCTAGTATTACCGAACAAACGACCAAGCCCCAGTTAGATGAAACTCAACTAGTCGATGAATACGTGCACACCAAAGAGTTAGAAACAACACCAATACCTATATCCTTTGCCACTAAGGAAGTACTGTTTGAAGAGGTCTTTAATACTCCTTCAACCCAACAAGTCGATGAAAGTGTGCTTGTCAACGAATACATTGAACTAACCCAACAAATCAAAAACGCATCAGAACAAGTTTCATCAAACCATACCCATCAGTTTAGTGTGGCAACAGAACCAGCAGCCACAAAAGCTGTTAGTGAAACTATGTTGTTGGATGACTATGTCGAAATGGTGGAACAGGATGTTCAAGCCCAAACTGCTTTACCCCAAGCAGCACTTGATCCTACTGTTAGCTTGACCTTTAGCAGTCCGATTGACAGTAATGCCATTTTGGTGTACCCGGAAATGAAGGTACCTCATGTATTTGACACAGTTGCACCAACTACCACAACTGTTCCGTTAGACCAAACACAACTGCTTGACGAACTAGTGGAAGTGCCAGTTTTAACTCACACTGTAACTCCAGCACCGTTACAACCAAAAGCAGCACCAACTAACTTTGCACTTGACCAAACCCAGTTAGTCGATGAATTAGTAACAGTACCACTCACCCATACATTAGTCAACGAGTCTGCACCAGTTACACCTGTTGTTGTGACATCACCTGCAGCTGAACATAGCTTCTCGATTACAACGGTGGACAAGGCTAATTTAACTAATGCTTTGAGCCAAACAGTGGTTATAAAACCCGCTGAAGACAGCGCTCATCAAAGTGCCGTTTTAGACAAGGAAATTGCCACCAAACAAGTGCAGTTACAACAATTGCAAGCCCAAATTGAACTACGCCAAGCTCAACTAGAAACACCTCCTGTAACTTACATGGGTGTGGAAGAATACAAGCTACTGCCTGTTCAAGATGTAGTGCCAGTACAACCTACCGTGAGTTTTGAAATGACCCTGCTCCAAGAACAGTTAGATAAGGCCTTGAAGCACAACGCTGCTTTACAAATCCAGCTAGAAGAGCAGTTAGCAAAGCCACTTCAGTACGACCAAAGTCCGGTGTTACAGGAACGGATTGAACTGTTGCAAAACCAAAATACTAACCTCACTCAGGAGTTGAATGAACTGCAACAAAAGCTGTTTAAGAGCCAAAACAACAGCTTACTCTTAGCACGTTTGGAAGAGGAAAACCGTACGCTTAAACAGCATTTACAAAACAACCTACCGGAAGCTAACCAGTTAAACTTTGTCTTGGAAAAACAGCTTGAACAACTCCAACAAGACAAACACAGCTTAACACTCCAAATCGAACAGTACAAGTTTGATTCCAAAAAACACCAGGAACAACTGGCCTTAATTCCGTCGTTACGCAGTGAAATTAACAGTTTGGAAACGGAAGTAATTAGCTTAAAGCAAACTAACCAACGCTTAAGCCTAATTGAGCGTGAAAACAACTTCCTCAAAACCGAAATTAAACAGCTACGTGAAACTAAGTTAAACGATGAAAACACCAAGTACCGTAATCTTTTAAAGCAGTATGAGTTAATGCGTGCTGACAGTGATGCTAAGTTAAAGGAATTGGAACACGAACAACACCTAGCACACCAACACCACCAGGAACAGTTAGCACAATTACAACGCCACAACGAAGCTTTAGTAAAAGAGTTAGACCAAGTTAAGGCCACTAACTTTGAGTTAGGTCTCGCAGCACAAGGTTTTGAACAGCAAAAAGTGGTACTAGAACAAAAAAACAGCAGTTTACTTGCAAGCTTACAAGCAGCTGAGGAAAACGTCCATGCCTTGGGTATTACTAACAGTGAACTACAAAACCAACTAAATGTTTTAGAATTTACCCACAAGGAAAAAACTGCGTTTGACAGCAAAACGCTAACACTCACAAAGCAACAGCTAGAACAAACCCAGTTTGACCTTAGCTTAACCCAAGAACAGTTAGCTACCTTCAAACAACAAAACCAAAGCCTAACTGACAAACTAATGGCTAGCGAAACCCAGTTAAACCACTTGCAACAGAGTGATGAAAACTTAACCCAGCTCCAAACGCAGCACGAGCTGTTGCAAGAGAGTTACAACAAATTGCAAGATGAAGCTAATCACACCCAGCAACAATTCCATCAAGCACAAAATGAACTTGATGCTGCCCACCAACAGTTAGCACTCTTTAAGCAAAACAACGAGGAATTAACTGATAAATGCAGTAACATTCAAAATGAGTTGCATGATTTAAACCGGGTAAAGACTAACTGGGAGAACCTCAATACAGAGCATAACTTGTTGCAAGACAAATATGCTCAACAAAAAGAGCAAATGCAACATGAACACAGTAATTTAGCCCAAATCCAAGCGGAGCATGAGTTACTGCAAGAGAGTTACAACAAGGTCAAAGCAGAATTAAACGAAATTCAAATTACTAACCTTAATGAGGCCAACGCCCAGTACCAGGACTTGCTCTCCGCTTACGAGTTGTTACAAAGTAATCACAACAAGCTCAAGCAAGAGTTGCAAGTTTTAAACCAGGTCAATTTGGAAAAACAACAGTTAGCGCAAAAGTTACACAACACACACCAAAGTTTAAGTCAAACCCATGCAGAGCTAACCCAACTCCAAGCTGCTTACAATAACCTCCAAGCAACTCCACCGGTAAGCGATGAATTGTTAGAACAATTTAACCAAGTGCAGCTAGAAAAACAACGCTTACTGCAACAAAACTTAGCCTTAGTACACGAGTTGCAATACTTCAACGAACTCAACTCGAGTCAAACCCACGAAATTAAAACAAAGCAAGACGAAACTGTTAAAGAGGTCATTATTGTGGAAAAGGAAATTCCAGTGCTACCCGAAAAGAAACCACGGCTAAAAAAACGTGATATTGTGATCGAAAACAAGGAAGATGCTTTGGGCAAGTTATCCAAAAAGGAACGGATCCAAGCGTACGCTGAACGCCTAGCTAAGATCAATGGCAAGCAGTAAGAGCGATCCCTTTCAATCAATCTTTGCCTTTAAACCACACCGTAAGCGCCATAACTTTATCTTTCTCCATGGTTTTGGCAGTGAGTATTCCAGCTTTAAACACGTGTTTAAACTGTTTGAAAAAAAGCGCTGGTCGTTCTTTGCCTTTAATTTTCCGGGACACGGCAATAATCAGAGTAACAGTGTTGATGAATTGAAGTTGAAACACTATGTTGAATTGGTGTGTGACTTTATCATCCAAAAGCGCTTGAAAAAGGTGGTATTGGTAGGGCACAGTATGGGCGGGGCGATTGCGGTGTTGGTCAATGCTGTATTGCGTGAACGCATTAAGGCCTTAGTGTTGGTAGCACCGATGAATCAAACATCGTTTGTTGTAAGTAAAAAACGGATCTTGGATACCTTGTTTACCAGGAGTCCTAAAAACCAGCAGGACTTCATAGAACACACCGATGATAAGAAGTCGATTGTTAACTTCTTTGTTGGTGCTTTTAAGAAGCGAGTCAACTTTAAAACACTTTACAGTGACATGGTGCAAAACGCCAAGTATGGTAATGATTATCTCGAAGCGGGTTACAACGCAATTAAGGACAAACCCACCTTAGTGGTTCTCGGTTCCAATGATATTGTCACCCCCACAAAGGCTTCTGTGGAATACTTAGCTAAACACAGCGAAACGATCATTTTCAAAATTATTGATGGTGTAGGACATTCACCCCACTACTATGCACCCAAACTTTTTTTTGATTACATTGGGGAGTTTCTAGATAATATAAAGCGAAATAAGGACAAATAGAGCGCATGAAGACCGCGATAATTACTGACTCGACTGCCTCAATTAAGGAAGGAGAGATCCAAGACGTTTACGTGTTACCTTTACAGGTCATTATTAACGGTCAAGACACTTACCGCGATGGTAAGGACATTGACTATGATCGAGTATACCAGTTGTTGAAGGAACACCCCCAAGGGTTAAACATTTCCACATCACTACCACGCCAAGCTGACTTAATTGAGTTAATTGAAGCCATTAAAGACAAGTACGATCGCTTTGTTTTTTTACCTCTCAGTAAGGGTTTGAGTGGTACGTATGACATGATTGTCCAAGCGGTTAAGCCACTCAGTACGCCCAAAAAAGAGTTTGTGGTCTTGGAAACAAGTGACATTGCCATTTCCCTGAAATGGTTAGTACAAGAGGTGAAGGCATTAACTGACACTAACTGCCCAACTAAAGCAATTGCTGAAGTGGTTGATCAGCACAAACAAAGTATTTTTACAGCTGTGACTGTAAAAAACTTAGTGCAGCTACGTAAAGGTGGGCGCATTTCTGGATTAAAGAAAATTATTGCCACACTTTTACGGGTTAAACCGATTATCTTCTTTGATAAAGGGGTAAATACTTTGAGCGGCAAGGCCTTTACCTTTGTCCAAGCATTGGAGAAAATCTTTACCTTTGTCAAATCAAAATTTGGTGATAACTTTAAGATCAAACGGATTGGTTTTTGCAATGCTTTTACCCCAGTTAAGGCCAAGGAAGTTAAAGCTTTAATTTTGGATTTTCTCCACACTAACAAAATCACTTTACAACGTGAAATCGAAAGCTCGTTTATCACAAGTGCCATTATTGCGCATACCGGAATAGATGCGTTTTCGATCAGTTTATTACTCGATAAAAATAAATAATTAGAATCTATATACTTTATGGCTGTTAAGAGAAGCACACGGCTAGGATGTAATGATTGTCGTGAAATTAACTATCTAACGTTTAAAAACGTCAAGAAAAACCCTGAAAAACTTGCCCTCAACAAGTTTTGTTCGCGTTGTCGCAAGGTAGTAGTACACAAGGAAGTAAAACGAAAATAATGCATAACGAACTGCAACAAAAGCTAGCAGTTTTACACAAACTGCTCCAAGACAATAAAGCTGATGCCATCTTAATTGGCTCAGACCAAAACCGCTTTTGGCTTACTGGTTTTCCCTCCAGTGCTGGTTGGTTAGTGGTTCACAAGCAAAGGGTTAACCTCTTTATTGACGGGCGTTACTTTGAAGCCGCTAAAACGGCAATTGATCCCCTAGTCAAAGTGGAATTATTTACCACTTATAAACAAGTAAAGGCATTATGTGAACAAGTGGGTGTGAAACACCTCTTGATTGAAGGGGATTACCTCACTTTTAACTACCAAAATTTCATTAAGAAGTTGTGTGCGCAGTACACGGTCATTAACGCCCAGGAAATTCGCCGACAAAAGCTCCCGAGTGAAATCTTAGCGATTGAAAAGGTAGTGGAAATTACCCGCAAAGTAGCGGTAAAACTCAAGCGCTTTATCCAACCAGGCATGACGGAGTTGTTCATTGCGCAGTGGATTACTGACCAATTGGTCAAAGCTGGTGGGGCAAAAAACTCGTTTGACCCTATTGTAGCTACTGGTAAGAACGGTGCTAATCCACACCACAAGCCTTCCAAGTTAAAGGTAAAATCAGGTGATTTTGTAACCTGTGACTTTGGCACCATTTACAACGGTTACTGTTCCGATATTACCCGCACCTTCTTAGTTGGTAAAAAACCTAATAATGAAGTGTTGCTCAAGGCCTATAAAAAGGTTGATGAAGCCAATATGGCCGGCATTAACGCTGCTAATACCCAACTCACCGGTGCGGAAGTTGACAAGGTGTGCCGTGACATTATTGAAGCATCGGAGTTCAAAGATTACTTTGTTCACAGCACTGGTCATGGTGTTGGACTTGACATTCACGAAATGCCAAACGTATCAACGTCCTATAACAAGTTGTTGTGTGAAAATGCTGTCATTACGATTGAACCGGGTATTTATATCCCTGGTGTTGGTGGCATCCGCATTGAGGACATGGTGTTAGTTAAAGACCACAAGAGTGTGTGGTTATCAGCCAAGATTCCGCGTGCCTTCTAAGACTAACAAGAAAAAGAACGTTGCTAGCGGCGGTGGTTGGATGAGTAAGATCAACGATAAACTCACCGAAATTAATACCGTTGAATACGAAGTTGCTTCCAAACACAGTCAGTACCTCTTCTACAGCCGTTTTGGTCTGTTAGATACCGCTGCTTACTTTTTGTTCTTGCTGTCTTTTTTTGTGACAGCAGTGATGTTCTTGGTGGGTATCTTTCACACCGAGCAGTTTACCTTAAACGATCAAAACCAGGGCATTAGTGGTTTTTACTTGTTTTGAAATGTCAAAAAGCCAGCTGACATCTTTAACGCTAACTTTGTGTATTCGATTAGCAGCTTTGGTATTGCCATTCTAGCGTTGGGCCTCTTTAGCTTGTTTTTAATGATCTTTTTGGGTTACCGCTGAGCAATTTCGTTGTTTATTAAGAGTCAAATCACTAAGTGAGAACGGGTCATTTTTAGTACTGGTTTTTACTTTAGTGTGGTCGCTTATTGCTTTTGAATTGCGTTGATGTTGCTCTTTTTGGTGTTATCGGACCAACACTTTTTCCCGCGTACGACAACGCAACTAAAAAGTAATCCTAACCTGTCACTGTTCTTTCGGATTTCTCACAAAGACAACGTTTTTAGTTCGCGCTTAAACCAACTAGGAGCGTTTGCCACCGCTTTATGTATTACGCTTGTGGTGTATGAATTGCCTTTTTTAGGACTGTTTGCCTTTAACTGAAACAAGCAACGCGCTAAGGCCATTTTTTGTCGCAAACGTAAGCAATAAAAAACCTTCCCGAAGGAAGGTTTGGTCAACTTGCGTTGTTAATGGTGGAGATGACGGGAATCGAACCCGTTTCCATAAAGGATTGGTAAAACAGCTTCTACAGTTTAGTCTTATGTTTTAATGTCTCGCTTACTTTAGATCATAAGACAAACAAGTAAACGATAAGTTCATAATTTAAGGATTAAGTTGAACCAGTTAACCCCGAGCCATAAACTGTGACACGAACCAAACTATGGCGATTCAATTCGTGTAGCTTTAGTATGTTCTAAGCGAAAGCGTAGTTGATACTTGCTTGTTGGTTAGCGATCAACATTGGATCTACCAAAACTTCGTCGTTATTTTTGTCGGTTATTATACCTAGAGCTGTAAGGGGCATACCCCACTGCCACTGTTTTCCTTTCAACATTATGTCAAAACCTCTACATCCCCAACGCTCAAATTATAATTTTAGCCGCTGTCGGTCAGTTGCTGCTCAATGAGTAGAGGAAAGTCCATGCTTGCACTTGCTGGAACGCAAGTAGTGTTTGTGTAAATTGAACAAATAAGATTTAGGACGCTAATAGACGTCACGACTGGACTAGTCTAAGGTCTTTGACTATGATGATGTCCGTAAAGTACCACAGAGACGAGCTTAGTGAAAACTAAGTATGAAACGCGGTAAACTCCACAAGCAAGAAACCTAAATTTTGGTAAGGGAATGTTACTTTAAGAAAAATAATTAAAGTAATGACAGGATTACTGTAGATAAATAACTGACTTTAAAACAGAACATGGCTTATTGGCAGCGTTCTATTTGAAAAAGGATCTGTTTGGATCCTTTTTTTATTGCTTTATTTGACCTTAAATTAATTATTCACCAACACCGGGATGCTGCCCAACAGGCCGCGGAGTAACAGCTGGGCGCGCTGGGCGTTGTTCTTGTTGGTGAAGCTCAAAGCGTTCGGTCAGTCGGATGTGGGGGTGAGGTTGGGGGGGGAGGTTGGTGTAGTTGGTCAAGTTGTCGCCCGATGTGGCTTCTTGAACACTGATCGAATTACCACTTTTATCAGCCTTATCCTGCTTTAACGAGTCGGGGTTGCCGGCGGAGGTAGTTGTTGTGGAACCCTGCTGCTGACCACTGCCCGTAGCACTCGCGAACTTGGTGTGGTTTTCGTTGGTCGTAGTATTATTTTGCGTCTTTGAATCATTCCTTCACCCCGCGCCGGTTCAGAGCTGGAGGTTGGCTGGGTCGAGGGTGGGTCATTGATGGCCACCCACAGTCGTCGTCTGACTGTCACCAAGCGTGCCCTGGACATTCGCTTTGAGACCAACGCCGACATTGCTAAAAGTGGGTGCAACATCATTGGACTGCGTGGTGGAACTTGTGTTGCCCGCCGGCGAGCCGTTGGTGGCGCTGTGACCCGCTCCAGCGACCCCCTTATATCCATTCCCATACCTGTACCCATTCCCAATCCAGGGAATATAATCCAACACCTGGTCAAGGAGTGCCCCCGCGAGGTTGAACCCGGTGGAGAAACGGGAAAGCGTGGGGGAGAAATAAAAATACCAACAGCAAGTTTTAACACTTACCGTTGGTAAATTTATGTCTTTTTAGACCAAAAAATCAACTAACTCTTTCAAGTGCCTAAAGGCTTTTCTTTATTTGTCGTCTCAGTGTCAACAACTTCATTGACAGTTTTAATTTTCATAATGAATTCACAAGTATCATCTTCCTTTGGATCAAAGTAAGCTACCATTGAAGCAATTTTGGGGTATTCAAGTTTTTCACTGGCTTTTTCTAGAAAAAGATTCCTTAATGCTTTAACTTTTTTCATGTTTAAATGTTCCTTTCTTTTTTCTTTTGATTTTTTAAAAAATAACTAACACTTGCAACTCGGTTGCCAACAGGGATCAGACGCTTTGCTGATCAATTCAAAAAATAAAAGATTTGCATTTTGTTCCTCCACTAAATAAATTGACCGGCTTATTGAGAAGTGCAAACAAAATTGCAAAAAAAAGTTTTTAGAAAGCATTAAATGAATAAAAATACCAACAATTGGTAATTATTAGAACTACTCAGATCGAGACGTTTATCAGTAGATAGTTGTTATATAAATAATTAGAAATTTCATTTTTTTAACTAATGTTAAACCCGAAATTTCAATTAGTTTCCTCTTATTCAAAAGGATTTTCCAAAAAAAAGCAAAATCAAAGAGTTATTTTTACTGTTTATGCGCAAAAAGAGATTGTTGTCAAGGATTTCCTTTAGTTCTCTATTTTTATTATGTGGAACATTGTTAAGTGCTTGCACTGGTATCCAAGCAGATCTTAGAAATCTTATTAAAGAAACCACTGGTAAAGACATTGATTTGTCTAAAGCAATTAAAACTAAAGAAGGCAAAAAGAACATAATAGCTTCTTTAAAAAAGTCTTACGAAGTTAATCCGAGAGATACAACAAAATTGTTGTTAGATGCTTGAAAACAGATTTTTGAAGAGGGTAAATTAGGTATTCCAGATTTTGATTTTGACGATGTAATTTATCCCGCAAGCAAGGATCCTTTTACGATGGAGCGAAAGATTGAACATTTCCAGATGACATACCAAAGTTTTAAGGATTTGTCAGTTGAGGATAAGTTAAGCTATACCTTTAATTGATTTGGAGATTATTCTTCAGGTGGTTTCACTGCTAAGAAAGGTGATAAGCATTATTTTGATCTTTTCCTTAAAATCAAACCTGATGCCAAAAAATCATTTACAATTGCAAACTTTAAAACTGAAGAAGACAACTCTACAACTATTGGTGGGAAAGAAACTACAAGAAATTTAGAGTGAATTGAGTTTAGCGCTTCACTTAAATTTTCGTTAAAAGGCAAAGATGATGTTAGTCAAAAAAGTGTGAACAAATTTTTAAGTACCTTTGCTAATAATACAGAAGGCTACTCATCAAATATTAATCTCTTTATTTACTTGGAATATTTAATTAAGTAATTGATTTCAATTCATTAGCCGTCCATCTTTCACCTTTGATAGGATGGCTTTTTTGTTCATTTCAAATGAATGAAAATACCAGCAATTAATCTTTAAGATTAACTGCTGGCACTTTTGTTATTATCCCAAAAACTATTTAGGTGGATCAATTTTGTCCAAGCGTTTATTTATTCCTCCAAGCGCTTGTAGGATCGACTTAAGCGTTTTTCCTTGAGCTTTTATTTGTTCACCCTGAAATTTTTGCTCTACTTGAAGTTCTCTAATTTGCTCGCCCTGTTTTTCAACAGTTTGAGTCAGTTTGTTAATTTGCTCGCCGTGAAGAAGCACAACTTGAACTAATTGATTGATTTGCTCGCCCTGTTTTTCAACAGTTTGAGTCAATTTGTTGATTTGTTCACCTTGGGCGGCCAAAGTGGTTTCAATCTTTGTAAGTCGTTGGTTGTTTGAGTTTTTGTACTCGTTGAACTCTTTACGCGTTACGTATTCCGTGTTCACTGGTATAACCGGTTTGTTAAGTTTAAATTGTCTGTTGAATTTGCCAGAGAATTCCACACTGTTGTTTTCTGGATTAATGATGTATCAACCTGAAAAAGTGCCCTTTTTGGTCTTTTTCACCATGTCATGGAATTCTTTTTCGTTATAAAACGGAATTTTCTCTTTCATTAAGTAATACCTCCTTTCTTTGCAAGGTTTGAAAAGTCACTAAAACTTGCAGCACTGCTGCCAACTAAGTTCAGCTGTTTTGCTAAATTAATAAAAACATTACACATAACGAGTCTTTGTGCTTACACTAACTAAATTGCTTAAAGTTAGTAAAGACACCAAAACAACTTCAAAACTTTTTTCAAAAAAGTTCTTATTAATAAGAAAAGTTCCTATTAATAGTTAGAAGGTATTAAAAACCCAAATTGCAAAAATATTCAAACTCTTTGGCTACTTTGAAAATCTGTCTCAATTTATTTAGTGGGAGCAGGCAGAGTGACTTGTGTTGAAAAAACGAGCCTGCTCCCGCTGATTTAAATAAATTTAGTGAATTCATAGTTTTGCCTCTACATCAAACTAACGGCTTTTGTTAGTTTTCCAATCGTCAAAAATATTTTGGAGCTGTCTGCCTCTTACCTCTGGGTAGATGGCTTTTTTTATTGTTATCACCCCATTCCGCTGCTCCGCTCTTCTCCTGTTACCCGCTTCGGGGAAATTGGCACTGTAGTAATACGGCACGGGGAGGTAGTGCGAGGCGGTGTTGGTTCACTTGACTTTGGTGTTTGAATTATCATCGGATGTCGACTGGGCATTTTCGCGCGCGGACTTCAGTTCACTTTCGTTTACAATCCCATACACAAGCAGTTGGTCGGTGCGCGATGGCAAGCGCGCCTCGTCCAACTTAAAGTTAAAGTTAAGGCCCAGGGCATCAAACACGGTCACGCCATCATCCCCATAACTGTTGAGTGGACTGGCATTAATTAAGGAAGCAATTTTGGCACTCGCCTTACTATCATCCTTAACGGGATACTTGGTTTGCACTGCCTCCGTATTCTTACTCCCCCCTTTCATCCCACTCACCGGGGTCACATAGGCAAAGGTGTCTAACAGGGTAAACAAGCCATTAATCGGTCCGTTCAATCCGGCCGTGTTTTCCACCAAGGCCTTGTACCCCCCATCACTGTCCAATCCGGCCGTGGTCGACCAGGCGAGCACTTGGTCTTTGGTGGAAGCGTTCGAATCAGTCGTCATATCATACCCCACTGCCCCCGCTTTGAAGGCCGCAAAGACGAGGTGGTCGGCCACAACGTCAAGACCGGCGATGAGGTAGGCGGGTTGGGTGAGGCCTTGGGCCTTCAAATTCGAATTTTTGGAATCCGAATTTGAGTCATCTTTAAACCCCAACTGGTTTTCGACAAACTGCTTCTGCTTGTCGGTGCCCCAGTTGAGCTCGGTGTGGGCTCATCAAGTCGCCCTCCCGGACGTGGTTCGCTCATCCACGACCCAATACCACAAACTCGGTACCCGGTCTGAGCCCATCACAACTATCTGGCCATTTAAGTAAGCGAGTTGGGACGTGGAGGTATGATAAAGCTGTGTTATTACATTCGACAAATCTTCATTTGTAGAAGTCGATTGCCGGGTCGCTGCTTGGACTGAAACACCACCAGCAGCACGGGTAGCGATTCCAGTACTTGGTTTACCAGGTCACGTTTCCAAAGATGGCACTATCACCCCCATCTGGTGCAGGGCCTGGGTGGTGTTTAAATATTTTTGGAATTTGTTGTCGGTTGTGCCTTGGCCTTGAGAACCAGAAGAGTCACTTTTTTGGACAGCAACAGTAGTGGAGCGCTGTGCAAGCGATACCAATCCATTGTTATCACCTGATTGCTGATTGTCTGTAACAGCAGCCATTTGACTCCCGGTTGATCCCACCAACGGGGCATCATTTTTTGCCTCACTCGCCCCGGAAGACTTCCACTCCGATTCGTTTTTCTCCTTCCCCTCCTTCGTCGAATCCAGGGGTTCATACACCGGTCAAGCTTCATTTAACTTCTGGTACGCGCGGCCCTTATCGAGCTTAAAGCCGGTGACGGCTTTGGGTCCGGGGTTGTTTTTAAGGCCTTTTTGGGAACGTTGGGAATTCCAACTCGATTCTTGACCCGAACCAAAATGAACCGTATCCTGAGCAACCCCATTCACCCGGACTAACCCCGCATTCGGGGTGTAAGGGGTCACGGGTTGTTCGACGAGGAGGTCTTGGAGGGTTTTGTAGAGGGAGCCCTTACCATTGGAACCTTGATCGTCGGAACCCTGACTTTCCTGCTTAACGTAGGGCAACGCCAACTTAATCTTGCGTTCAAACACCCACGTGGCCCTGGGCGCGGCTTTAAAGATGAGGATGTAGCTGGCGAAGTCTTCTTGGGTGGAGTTAGATGAAGTTCCTGATTGATCGCCAGCTTGCTGTAAGACTTGTTGGGACTTGGTGGTATCAAAACTAAGGGCATTTTGGTCTTGGCCATTACTCTCAGTGCCTTGTTGGCTCGAACTATCTTGAAACTTCACCCTGACCAACGCTGAGCGGACCAGCGCCACCAACTTGTTCTGTCCCACCCGCTTTCAGTCCACGAGTTCGTATGAGGGGTGTAAATGGGCGGCGCGCACGACATCCAGCCCCCCATTGAGCGGTGTCGTAAAGGGCGTGTAGGGGGTGAGGTAATTAATCCATAGACCTATTTATTAATTTGTTAGTTAATTAAGACAAACAAATCCCAAACACCAAAAGCGCTTGCCCGAACCAGGTGAGGTTGCCAATGTTGGCGAAGTACGCTTCAAACGGGAGGGCGATGGGGGCAGGGGATTGTTCGCCTTGTTTGCGAAAGCCCTGCTTTTTATTATCGGTGTCATCTGTATCAAACCCGGTTTGGGTATTATCCGCGACCGCTTGGCCCTGGTCAAACCACTCTGGGTGGCGGCGCGGGTTGAAGAACCCGGTGGTTTGGAGCAGGACATCGCGCGCCTTTCAGTCCCACAACCCGTGGTGGTTTCACTTGGGCGTTCTTCAACTGGGCGGATAGTTCGCGGTCATCACCTTGGGATCCAAGTGATCAACGCGATCAATGGCGGTACGATTGCGCGCATAAGGCGCATCGTACAGAATCAGGATCGAGGCGGATCATTTGGGGAGGTCCTTGTGAATTTGCTCGGTCGCAAGCCACGGCGTTCAGGGGGTGGGGGTGCCTGATTGACCAGATTCCGAACTGGAAGGGGCAGTACCAAAATCGTCCGCCTTGAGTTGGACTTGCTGGTTGTTATTGGAGCCCCGTTTAATCGGGGCGTTGGCGAGGTTGTTGGTTTCAAGTTCGATCTGACCATTGTCCTCCGAGTCCGATTTCTTTTTCACCGCCACCTGCAACGCCTTGACTTTGGTGTCCCCTGACGAACCCCCACGTTGGGTGGTGGAGGTGGAAGATGTGGTGGAACTGGAACTCGATTCTTCGCCCTTTAAGCTTTCCGTTGATTGATTCGAACTATCCACGGTTGCATCCTTCACCTTCAAGCCAAACATTGCGCCTGTTTGGTTAGTGCTGTCTGAGCCTGACGAACTCCCTTGGTTAGGGAGCGCTAATCCCCTTTGCAACTGCTCATAGTACACCACGCTGCGCGGCACGAGTAAAACGGCAAACCGATAAGGATTGGAGGGGTCTTGGGTGATCTAATTATTCACTCGCTTTGTACTTATTCTTGTCGTTAGGATTAATGTAGCGCAAATACTGGTTCACGCCACTTAATTGACACACGGCTGTAATTACATCCCCTGGTTGAATCTGGGTATTCGGACCCAAAGGAAAGACGACATCTTTGCCATTCCGCATAATTGAGATGAGGTTAGCATTCGTGTGTTCACGGATGTTAATTTCCCCCAACGTACGATTAAAGAGCTTCTTGTTGTTCACCGGAGCGCGAACAAAGAGGATGTCATTGCCAAGGTTAATAATTTCGGTTTCCATGCCGTGAATTAAACGAATGACAAGGTTCTTGCCGACAATCTTTTCCGGGATCAAAGCTTCCCTAATACCCATAGTACGTAACACCCGGTTATGCACTTCGTTTTTAGCACGGGCAATAATGTTTTTTTGACCCAATTCCCGAAGGTTAGCACAAATCATAATGCTCGCTTCTATGTTAGTTACCCCAACTATGACTGCCGAAAACTCCTCTAGTTGGAGCTCAGCTAACGCCGTTAAGTTACTCCCATCACAACACACTACATGGTCAAATTCCTGGGCAGCAGTATTGGTTTTGTGTTGATCATTATCGATCAAAACCAGGGTAAAGTTGTTCTCTTTTAAAGAATGTGCTACTTGCATCCCAAACCTACCAAGGCCAATAATGCAAAAATCGGCACGTTTCATATGCTGGTAAAATTATATTTATATTGTCATTTACATGACAGCTGCTCATAAACAGAAAGCTAAACTACTCGCTTGGTTAAAACTAATCCTGTGGGGTGACAGTATTTCCCAGCGCATTTTCCACTTTTACATCTATTGCATCCTGTTGGGGGCTGTACTGCTTTTCCTCCCGTTTGCGCTCAAAACCGACTACCAAAAGGTTATTAGCTATGAGGTGGATTTACAGGGTCATACCATCAGTAAACAAACGGCTTCCTATGGCTTTTTGGATGCTTTGTTTTTAGCGGTCAGTGCCTTTAGTGATACGGGGCTCTCTACTACGGTAGTGAGTGAAACCTACAGTGTGTTTGGGCAAACGGTGTTGGCCATTTTACTGCAGTTAGGGGGCATTGGTTTTGTGGTGATTGCTTTCCTTGTTTGAAGACTGTTTAAGTTACACAAGAAGGGCAAGTACAGCTTTTATGAGAAGTTAATGTTGCAATCAGAACGGGGTGGTTCCAAGTTAGGGACCACTAGTGAAATGATTGTGGTGTCGGTGTTATTCCTCTTTATGGTGGAGTTACTGTATGGCTTTCTGTACACCATTTTGTTTTATTTTATCCCCGCGTTTGAGTCTGCTAGTGTTTTTCAAAGTAGTGGTAAGGTGTCCAACCAATTGAAGGCCCTCATAGTCGATTCCACCAAAAGATTACCCGTAGTTCATAACCTTAACTTAGCCTTTCAGTATGGTTTTTTCCACTCCTTGTCAGCGGTTAATAATGCTGGCATTGACCTGTTGGGCGCTAATTCGTTTGCCCCGTATCGCACTAACTGGGGCATCGTGATCCAGTGGTTAGCGATTAGCCAAATTATCTTTGGTGGCATTGGTTATCCGGTGTTATTTGATGCTTATGAAGCGATTAAGAAACGGCGATTGTATGGTAAGTATTACAAACACCAGTTTAGTTTGTTTACGAAGTTAGCGGTACTCACTAACCTGATTGTCACGGCTTGGTGTTTTTTAATGCTGTTAATGGTGGAGTTTATTGTTATAACTAGTTTGACCAATACGATTGCCCATCTCAATGTCGAGAAGGCCTACTTAGTGGAGGGACTGAAAAATAAATCCAATCAAGAACTCCAAAGCTTAATCTTTGGTCCCATACCAGCGGCTAGTCGGGTGATGCAACTGTGGTTTGGGGTGATTTCGTCCCGGTCCGCTGGCTTTAGTGTGTTTCCCTGAAGTGCTGAGTCTGACATCATTAAGGGGATTATGGTGATTGCGATGTTTATCGGGGGCAGTCCGTCTTCTACCGCCGGAGGGATTCGCACTACTACTTTAGCGGTCATCTTTTTGACGTTAAAAGCGAAGTTCCGCGGTCAAAAAGAGGTCAAGGTCTTTAAGCGTAGTATTGACGGGCAAACGGTGATTAATGCCTTCTTGGTAGCCGTCTTTGGCTTAGTGTCCGTGGTTCTTATTGCCATTCTGTTGCCGTTAAGTATGCAACAACCGCTTAGCTTTGTCGACAGCCTGTTTGAAACCACTTCTGCTTTTGGAACTGTCGGACTGTCTAGTGGGGCCACGAAGATCATGGCACTAGAGCCAACACGGAACCTGTTTAACTACTTAACGTTAGGTTTACTAATGATTATGGGGCAGGTCGGGGTGAGCAGTTCGGTACTCACTTTTGTTAAAAAACACCCTCAAGGAAACAGCTTTTCTTATCCGCGGGAAGATGTTAAAGTGGGCTAGAAATTCTAGAATTGTACTTGCATTATTGGCCACATAGCTCAGCGGTAGAGCAACCGGCTGTTAACCGGTTGGTCACAGGTTCGATCCCTGTTGTGGCCGCCAAGAATTTTGGCGCGTTGGTGAAGAGACTTAACACACACGCCTTTCACGCGTGCATTCACGGGTTTGAATCCCGTACGCGTCACCAAGCCGAATTAGCTCAAGGGTAGAGCGATGCACTCGTAATGCATAGGCTACAGGTTCAATTCCTGTATTCGGCACCAAAAGCCTGGATTGTTAGCTCAGCTGGGAGAGCATATGCCTTACAAGCATAGGGTCGGGGGTTCGATCCCCTCACAATCCACCAGGCCGACTTAGCTCAGTTGGTAGAGCAATTGACTTGTAATCAGTAGGTCGTAGGTTCGAATCCTATAGTCGGCACCAGCTTCCCTTAATGCATCTTTAGCTCAGTTGGTAGAGCAAATGACTCTTAATCATTGGGTCGGGGGTTCGAGCCCCTCAAGATGCACCAATATGCACTCGTGGCGGAATGGTAGACGCGCTAGACTTAGGATCTAGTTTCATTGCGGAGTGGGGGTTCAAGTCCCTTCGAGTGCACCAAGTTTTAGCGTTTGCTGAAGCCTTTAAATTAAGAATTAATTTATTGCAACAGCAATTTTTGAAACTTGAGCTTTAATTTCGCAGATTAGCAAGCTCCCAAATTAGAATAAAATCACTTTTAGTAGCTCACAGCTAAGAGTATGTTGCTCATGGTTCAACATGGCTTTCATGCCATGTTTTTCATATAGCAATAAACATCATCAACAACATTTATGAACGATCCATGAAATTTCAGCGAAAATACTGGGGTTTGTTATCAACCTTAGGGGTAAGTTCAGCAGTAGCACTCAGTGCCTGCGCTGCCCAAGCCCGCGATGTGTATGTCACCTCATCCGCATCCGACTTGTTAAAGAACAATTCGGTACCGATGAGTATGTTCAACGTGTCCCCGACCTCTTCCTTTTTTGGCAGCAAGTATGCAGGCCTAACCACTTACATTGCCACTGGTTCCAACAAAGATGATGGTGTCAATGTAACCACTCAAACCCAAGAGAAATTGGTGTTGGAATTGGCTACCTCAGTGAAGGGGTATAAGAAGAAGGATAAAGCTACTTCAAGTCAAAAAACTTCAACTAATTCTTCTTGCACTACCACTTCTAGTGGTACTAGCACTAGTGGTGAAGATGATTGAGAATGCATTGGTGAAATTAAAAGACAAAGTTCAAGTAACGGTCAAAATAATCAACAATCGAAGTCGATTACTGAGGAAGAAAAATTCCAAGAAATTTCGCAAAAGGCCACCCGTTACGAATTCGCCATTGATACTGGTATCAAATGGGTCGACAATAACGGTAAACCGGTAAAGGACGCTAGTGGCAATGATGTCAAACTCTCTTCCAAAGACTTTGAACGCGGTTTTGAGGCTTACATCTTATCATCGGAACTCAGGTTTAACCGCAACGGTTACTTCATTGACTTAATGGGTTTGGATGTGAAAAAGACCGTGGGGATGACCAAGAAGAATGGTACCCAAGTTCAAATGAAGGTTGCTTCATCTGATGAAAAAGATGGTGAAGAAAAAACTGTTAAGATAACGGATGATGCTTACAATCCTGAGGATTATCAAAGCACTGATGACAGCAAATTCAACGTCTACCTCACCTCGCCCTTCCCCTTCTTGTTGAGTATGATGTCTAAGGAATTCTTCTTTCCTATTCCTCATACCCACCCGAAGGTAAAAGCAATTAAGGTAGGTAAGGACTCACCATTGGTCTACAACGAAAAGAATGGGTCGAAAATCTTAGACCAAACCAAAACTAACTTTGATGGTATCTATGGTGGTGGGGTTAACGCATGACGGGATACTTGATCAGTGGGGCCTTACTATGTCGAGAGTTTTAACCAGAGCCAGATTGTCTTTAAGCGTAACAGTGAGTATGATACTCATATAACCCCCAACTTACCAAAAACGCGGGAAGAAAACGAAAAACCCATCCCAACGATGATTAACTACTTCCAACCAGGCGCTACCCCTGAAGTGTTTTACTCCAACTATATCGCTGGAGGATTATCTTCTGCGGAGGTGCCATACTCCCAACAAGAGGATGCTAGGTCACGATTTGCGGGTACGGGGGACTTACGCTGGGTTAAAGTGCAAAAGACCGCGCAAAGTGCCCAGATTACCTATTCATCACGACCTTACGTAGTGGAAGGTGAAACCGTTAAAACTAACTCCAACATTACCGAAACCGAGGCTAAATTCTTGTACAACAGTGAGTCAGAAGAAGCGTTAACGATTCGCGCTGGCATTAACGGTTTAATTAACTGACAAAACCTAGCGATTATCCTGTTGCCAAACTCCGGTGACCTGAACTATTCGATCGTACCTTTTGGCATCTTTAAGGAAAAGGGTAAAAATGGTGCAAGTGTTCAACAAAAAGCTGTCTCAACTACCGAAGGTTCAGATCTGATGAACGATTACTACTATAAGATCGAGAAGGAACAGCGCCTGGGCTTGATTCCACAGCGTGAAGGTAACTACGAAAAGAATAAAAACGTTTTGGAGAGTGCGACTGTTAAGATTAATTATTATAGCAGTAAAGCAACAAGTGGTCAGGCTGGAGCAGCTGCCTCTGCAGCGTTTGCTAAGAACAACAACACATCAGACAACACACAACAAAACCAAACCTCTTCAGTAGAAGCTAAGAGTGTAAACGTAACAAAGCACAGCTTTGTTCAAGTTTTAAAGAAGGTTGGTTTCTCTGGTAGCAATCCCCTCCACTTCAACATGAAGTTAGGGAACTCTTCGCTGTCCGCTAACGGGGTGGATTACTACAACGCCGTGAAGCAAGCCCTCACTGAATTGGGTACTGCTGACAACGGAGAAAAACTAATAGTACCAGAAATTATCTTAGGTGATGCCCAAGGACCAACTCGAAATGAGTGGTACATTGGGTTGTCCTCGGTGTTAGGTTTTAGTTCCTGAAGCCCTGACTATGATGGTGTGGGTACCTGATTGGACGCAGCCACCCAATTGAACGATCAAGGTGGCGGTGATGTTATTACCTACTCCTCGGGCGCTCACATTGTACGTACGTTGTTGTTAGCTGCGAGTCAAAAAGATGTACATAGTAAATTCACACAAAAAATAGATCAACAAAATACAGCTTCAACCACATCTGATGTGACTGTTAAGAAAGCAGATTCATCTCAAGATAGCAGCAAGAGTAATACTGAAGAAGAAAAGTGGGATGACGTAACTTCCGCTGACCTCTTCAAAGATGACCCTTACGTACTAAAGAACTTTGGTGATGCTAAAGCACAAGCTGCACAAAGAAGCACCGGTTCTACAACTAGTGGTAACGGCACTCAAGCATCTTTAGAGTTCACCAAAAAGGCTTTAAGCTTGCTCAAATTCTTAGTGGATAATGGCATTCTAGACAAAGAAAAAGTAAAGGAAGCTATCAAAGATCCAAATAAGTACCTTGGAAAGCGTGACAAGATAGAGAACGGTACAAATAAACCAAGTAAAAACGAAGATTTCATTGGTTACGAGTTGAAAGATATCTATAAGAACGCCGCCCAGCTCAACCGCTTTAACAGTATTTGAGCGGAAAAAGACACCGATAACGCTAAGTTCTTAATTACCGTAGTCGACTCTTACTTCCCGGTTTTACCCGTACCAGCAGCTGGGTTGAACGAAACATCACCAACGCTGCTCAAACCATGGTTCCAATTCCGCAGTGCGCCATCGGGTAACGGTACCATCCGTGACTATGGTTTTATTCCCGAAAATAAATAGTTGTCAGTATTAGGAAACACTAAAAAAAGCACATCCCCAAAAGGTGTGCTTTTTTAATTGATACAGTTAATATTTTGGCGGAGACTGTGGGATTCGAACCCACGCATGCAAAAACACCTAACGCTTTTCGAGAGCGCCCCCTTAAACCACTTGGGTAAGTCTCCGTGGCGGATACTGAGGGATTCGAACCCTCGCATGGTGTTACCCATCTATAAGCTTTCCAAGCCTACCCCTTCAGCCACTTGGGTAAGTATCCCCTTTCTATAATTTTGCATTTATTAGCAATTAAGCGCTTACAAATTAAAATTGACCCAGTTGACTTATCATGATCAATCAAGCTAATAATCAGGTCAATTTTTCCGAGCAACAGTTTGTCCATCACAAGCGGTTCTCGGTCATTCGCTTGACCTTTTCTGTTGCCGCGATTGGCATTCTGTTTATCTTCTTAATTGGTTTTGGGGTACAACAGCTGTTAACCAACACTACTAGCCTTGGCACACTGGCTAGTGATATAAGAACGTTGGGTACGATTGCTTTTGTTGCTAGTTTGGTTTCCTTAATCCTTTACTTTGTCACGGCTTTTAAACTAAGGAACCGTAACACGACCTTAGCGTGGTTCTGGGGCTTAATTATTGCCGATGTGATTAGTTATGGGATTACATTAGGAGTATTGTTAACATTAGCCACCACACAATTACGTGAATTGATTGACTTTAAGTTTAGTGACATTGTCTTTGCCTTTTTAGGGGCAGCATTAGTGTATGGGACGGTATGGGGCTTGAGTGCATTACCGAGCCAGCAACGCCGTTACCAACAAACCCAAACGCTGTTTCGTATCTTTATTTGAGCCTTCTTTATTAGCATAATTGCGAGCTTATTGACTTTTGTGTTGAACTTTACGGTGTTCCGCGGTGGTCGCACTAATATCTTGGATTTACTGTTCCCCGGACTTTCGTTAATAGTTGGTGGGATCTTTTCCTTGTTATCGGTTTACTTTGTTTGTCTACAAATTCGCAACGAACAGGACTTGGTGAAACTGTATGAAAGTCAAGACCCAGCTTTAGCCAAAGCACAAATGTGGCGTAGTGCGCTCTTTTTTGGCGCTTGGTTGGTAAGTAGCTTCATGAACTTGGTCTACTTTATCCTGCGCATTATTTTGTTAACGCGTAATTTAAGCAGAGCTTTTTAAAGCTCTTAATTAAGGAAGTTAAGCTGTAAGTGGGGAATTAAAGCTTTGAAAAGTTAAAATTTTCCCAATATTTAACTCTTCTCTAGCAATGGGTTTCTTCAAATTGCTCTTTAAGCTAGCCTTCTTAGCGGTACTGACGGTAGCAATTGCTTACCTCTTTTTAGCAATCTTTTACTTTGGTACTGTTAGCCCATCCTTTAAACTAGCACAACCAATGGATGTGTTTAACCGTTTTTTCTCTAAGGAAGCGCTTGACACGGTTACTACTAGTGGTGTAGGCGCTACGGTAACTGCACCTAAAGCAGCTGCAGCATCACAGTCCCACGCCTTGATACTAGCAGCAGAACAAGTAGCTAATAATGCTAACAAGCTAGATCCCCGCTTTCCGATTGATGGTAGTTTGTTTAGCCAAATCCCAGGGTATGTCGACTTTTTAAAGAAACCCAATATCCCCGCCTTTTTAGAAAAGGTTGGTCCCTACCTTACTAAGTACATTATTCCGTTGGGCATGGCCTTAGTTTCAGGGCTTATAGGTGCCTTAATTATTAACTTTATCCTGTCCAAGATTACCCGTGCCATCATCAAAAAGCGCCGTAAAGCAAAACGGGCACAACAAAGTCGTGATGATGATTACTACTATGATGAAGCACCCCGTCGCCGCCGTCGTTAGTGTCTCCCTTTAATTAGTGCATGAAGTTACCACCTCGAAGAAAGCTTAAACTGTTTTTATTAGCCTGAATGCTAGTGCTGTTCAGCGCTTTAATAGTGCTTGCAACCTTAATTTTGGTACAGCACAACAATACCGAACTGACAGAAGTTAAGAGTGAATTGAGTCCCCTTAACGTTGTTTTACACGCAGAAGAGGATACAGTACAAATTCAGGGCAAGCCGATTACTGAGCAAGCATGGTTTATTCCTACAGTTGCTGGTTGCTTTGGTTTTAGTGCCCTAGCCATCATCTTGGGCCTTGCTATAGGACTGCCAATTGTGAAGCGCAAGGAAAAACGCTTATTGGAGGAAAAGGAACGCCAAGAACAGTTAGCGGAACAGCTACAACGCATTTCTGCCCAACAAGAAGAGCAACAAGCGTTAGAACAACAAGCAGCTGCTGAAGCCCATGCTGAAGCGGAAGTTGAACCAGCACCACAACCAGTACCAGTACCACCTCAACCCCAAGTCCAAATTAACTTCGGTCCCCGTACTGGTTTCCCACCTCAACCCGGTATGGCGCCTCGTCCAGGTATGCCGCCACACCCCGGTATGGCTCCAAGATCTGGTTTCCCACCTCAACCCGGTATGGCGCCTCGTCCAGGTATGCCGCCACACCCCGGTATGGCTCCAAGACCTGGTTTCCCACCTCAACCCGGTATGGCGCCTCGTCCAGGTATGCCGCCACACCCCGGTATGGCTCCAAGACCTGGTTTCCCACCTCAACCCGGTATGGCGCCTCGTCCCGGAATGCAACCACCACGTCCTGGCATGCCACCCCAACCCGGTTTTCCACCAAAACGCTAATTAGTGCTTCAAGATGACAGATAAAGAAAGAGCAAAGCTAGCGAAAGCGTATGGTAAGCTAGCACAAAAGATCCAAAAGAGCTATCCCGACATTAATGTGGTTTATGGTCGTGATGCTAAAAATAAGCTTCACGCCCTGTACCAGGATCCTGAAACCGGGAACATCTTTTCTTTGGAAAAAAGAAAACAGCTCCCAGCGGATTATCCTCTGTTCGAATTGGACAGTGATGAACCAATTAGCTTTGCCCCCAAGATTATTCCACTCACTGCCTTTGATGGCAACAACAATGAGGTAATAGTCCAATACGACCAGGTCAACAATACCTTTTACGACCAAGATGGCAATGTTTTGGATGTGAGTGGTTACCGTGATGGGGAAAACATTCCCCTAGTGGACTATTTAAACTATGGTGGTAGTACCGCAAGTGCAGATACCACTACAAGCGAACCATTGAGTGGTGAGGGCTATCCGGACATTGATGCTGGTTTACCAGTTGTGGATCCCGATGCTACACCCGAACAGCAAGCTGATCAACTGTTCGGACTCGATCCACTACCTCAAGCACCAGACGAATATCAGGATACTACAGCACCACCAGTTTATGATCAGACCTTTGATCAAGCAACATACGACCAGCAAGCGTATGACCAAAACTATGATCCGAACGCTTACTATGACCAGCAAGCTTACGATCAGTCCTTTGATCAACAAGCGTATGATCAAGCCTATGATGCTAATGCTTACAATACACAGAACTATGATCAAGCTCACGATCCGAACGCTTACTATGATTCCCAAGCTTACAGCGATCCTGATCAAGCTAGTGCTGTAGCACCAATAGAGGTAGCACCACTCCAACCAGAACCAGTTGCACCAGTAGTGGAGCCAACTGCTGTTCCTATTGTTGAATCTGCTCCAATAGTAGAGGTTACTCCAACAGTAGAACCTACCCCAACACCAGTGGTAGAGACCGCACCAGTAGTGGAAGCTCCTAAGGTAGTGGAACCTACCCCAACACCAGTGGTAGAAGCTACTCCTGCCCCTAAAGTAGAGCCTAAGGTAGTGGAACAACCACAACCAACACCTGTAACTGTTGAGGTTGACTCACCTAAAGTTGAAATACCGAAGGTAGTAACAGCAAAAGTTGCACTCCAAGTGGCCCAACCAACCCCTGTTCCAGCTGTACCTAAAGTAGCACCACAACCAACCCCTGCTCCAGTAGTTGTCCAACCAACTGCTGTAGTTCAACCAGTTGTTAAGGCAGAACCGAAGGTAGTAACACCAACGCCAGCACCACAGGTAGTAGTTACTCCTCAAGTAGCTACACCTAAAGTGACACCTAAGGTAGTCCAAACAACTCCTGCGGTTCCACCAGTTGTAGTTCAACCAGAAGTGGTAGTCCAACCAATTATCCGTCCAACACAACCCGAACCGGAATGAAAACCATCCCCTGCATCGGTAGTGGAACCACAACCGTGTCAGTCAACTTGTGTTAATAATGAAAGTGGTGCAATTACCATTCACACCACCAACCGTTCCTTATTGTTGGAAAAGCTAGCGAGTTTGGGTCACCTCCACGATGCTTCTACCCGTACGCCTTTACCGCACGAGCGCTACCAGTTAGCTCCACCGAGTGAATATGTGGCTACCAAGTACAACGAACCGCTGTTTAACCTTCCAGCAATCCGCAACAGTTGAGCACGTTTTACACGGCCAACAGTAGAGTCAACACCAATTGCCAGTCGGTTTACTGGTGTTACACCGATGGCTGTAAACTACCGCAACCCAGCGAGTTTGAACTTCGACAGCCTTAACAGCTTTGGCGCTTACCGCAGTCCAAGTAGCTTTTACCCACTTAGAAGACCATTGGAATTGTCGAGCTTAAGGCGTAACCGCAGTTCCTTTTTCAACACGCACCGCTTTGATTTAGGGAGCAATTACACCAGTTTCACCCCGCGTTACCGCTCACCGTTACGTGGTGGTTTGTCTCAACGCTTTCCGCTCCGTTCCAGCTGGAGTAAAGAGTTTTAATTGGCATTTCTAAACTAATTAACCAATTAATAAAACAGCATGAAGTGAAAGCTGTTTTATTTTTTTACGTTACTCACCTTTACCCCTGCTTACTTCTTTATCGAACAAAATCAGTGGGTAATTTTAGCGAGTTTTTTGGTGATAGTTAACCTAATTAGTTTAACGGTACACTGGAAGTTTGGCTTACTGTTAATCAGTTGTAGTGCCGCTTTACTAGCATACTGTCAGTTAATGCCAGAGTTTCAACTAGCCAAACTAATGAAAGCGAACTGACTTCGCACCCCTTTTATTAGTTGACTAGATCAACACACTAGTGGTGTTTTTAATCAGTACTTAAAGCTGTTTTTAATTAACGAAACAACAAAAAACACACTGTATCAGAGTGCCATTCAGCTCAATATTGTCCACCTGTTTGTGATTAGTGGTTTTCACCTTAGTTTTTTGTTTGGTGTCATGGAGCGCTGGTTGTACAAGCGCTTTTACATCAATAAAATAACGGGTTTTGTAATGCTGTTGCTGTACCTCTTTTTGGTCGGATTTGCCTTTTCAGCTTTACGGGTTTTTGTCTCAAAGCTGTTACGGCAAATGTTTCCCAAGCAACTACCCGAAAATAATTTGGGCTTAACGGCGCTGTTAATCATCTTAATGAGTCCGGGAGCGTTACACAACTTTGGCTTTAACTTTTCCTTTTTAGCGTGCTTTGTGTTGTTTGCCATTAATAAGGTGAAGCTGTGAAAGCCACTGCAAGCGGTGTTAACTTCCACCTTAATCCTCATTGTGGTCAGTCCGATTACTTTGCACTTAAATCGAAAATTAAACGCTTTAAGTGTGTTTCATAACCTCTTGTTTACTCCCATAGCCTTGTTTTACTTCTGTGCTAGCTGACTGTTGTTACCGCTAATTCCATGAATGGGCAACAGTTTGGTCGGTTTTTACTGACCACTTCCCTGGTTGAGTCAGTGAGCCTTAAACACGACCGTATTTTTAAATCTACCCAAACCTAACTGGGTGTTTTACCTGGTTTATTATGGGCTGTGGGGCTTGTTGTATACTGTGGGTACAGTCTTTTACTATGACCGTAGTTTATGGCGCCGATATTGGGTTAATTCACCAGCAGTTAAACCAACTGCTCAACCCAGCCGCTTGTAAACAGGTCTGGTTTCAAGATGTTAATAAGCTGTATGATGTGGTGTTAAACCAGAATCTGTTTGCTGAGGACACTAAACCGATCCTCATTCACAACTGCAGTTTTTTGGAAAAGAACAACTTAACTAAGGCTGAATTACACTGCTTAAAAACACTTAAAGATACTGATGTGGTGGTCACCATTTACAGCGACAGTCCCGCTAATGCCCTCATTAATGACCGGGCAATTACCAAGTATGCTTGTAAACCAGTCACAGCTAAAACCATCCACCAGGTGATCAGTAAGGCCGCTAAGACACTCAAACTCAACTTAAACCCTGATTTAATTGACCACTTAGCCACGATTCTACCCTTTAACTTAGGGGTCATTGAACAGGAGTTGCGTAAGTTAACTCTACTCAGCCCGGCAGAATTACAGGACAAAAAAATGTTAGAAGCCGTTTTGTGTGATTACCAAACCAGTCAAATCTTACAATTAACTGACGCCATGGTGCGTTTGCAAACAGCTAAAGCCTTAAAGTTGATTGAACGCTTGTTTTTACCAAAGCAGCTCACACCACCGCAATTCCTAGAATTTTTAGCAAATGAACTACTTTTGGCCTTGATGGTCAAAGGCGTTAAACCACAAGCTGTTTTCCAACTACAGTGAAATGTCAATCCCTTTCGTTTAAAGGCGATTCAAAGCCAGTACCGCTTTTGATCCACCAACCAATTAACGGCCTTAATTAATGCGATTTGGCAGCTGGATATTAAAATTAAGCGCAATGATGGCTTAGCAATCCATTTGCTAAAGCACTTCGTGTTGCGATTCTTTGCGCAAAAGTAAACTATACCAAGATGACTTTTAGCGATCTTTTAACCAAGTTACAAGACAATTTAGACATTGTTTTTAATGCCAATGCCCTCAAAGAGCGGATCCAAAGCGACCCGGCGTTTGCTAAAACAATTCGCGAACAGTTAAAGCTGTTGTACTTTTTAGAGCAAAAGCAAGCTAAGGCTAAAACCAAGAAAAAGGACTTTCAACCTGTTTTTCAAAACTTAGAAGCGCGCTTTGTTAGTTTAGGGCAAACCAAACTAGCGAACACCGAACTTAACCTCAAACTTGATTTAACTGATGCCACGGACTTGGCTAACTATTTACCAATTGCCGTGTGCAATCTCTTTAACCGTGATTTAAATAGCTTTAGTAAGTTAAGTAGCGTTCAACCAACAGCTGTTGAAAAAACAACCAATGGAGCTAATAAACCGACGGTTACAATTGATTTAAACCAACCACGGATACATACAACTGGTACTGTAAGCCCAGAGTTGGAAAACTTTGTCAACGAATCACTCGAAGCACGTGCACGCCAACGTGCCTTTATGCGGGTCACCTCGGAACGGATGGTAGGCAAAATCTTTGAATTCCAGTTTAAAAGCCAGTGAATTAAGTGAGCCCAGTTAGCAATCTTTATCTCCATGTTGTTAATTGAAGCGGCCGCCATTGCTTACCTCGTGGTGGTAAACCTCTTGTTTTACAGGTATGTAAACCCTGACAGTAACCTAACTAAAGCGGTTACTGGTCAGAATAATACCGACAGGCCAGCGTTAGTTGATTTAAACGGTGGCATTAACCTCTTTTTCCCTGTTAGTGCTTCTACTTTAATTACCTTGATCTTCTTGGGTTTTGGTAGTACTTCCTTCCTTTTAGCCTTTCAAGGTAAGCCCTACAGTTTTGCTACTAGAAGTCAAACCTTTAAGGCAATGCACTTTCTCAAGCACCAGTTTGGGGTAACTGATTTTCCCAGGATCAATGACAACTACCGGTATAAGGTCAGAATTAAGTGGATCTTCTGGACAATCTTCTTGTTTGTGGCACTCAATGCCCTACCTGGGGGTAACATTATTACAGGTGGTATTTTAAACCCCTCTTTTCTGTTAAATGCCTTAAGGTCTAATGAATTAAAAATTAACAGTGAGACCTTTAAAACTATCTTTGTTGGTTTTTCCATATTTTACCTAGCGAGCATTATTCCCTTTGCCCTCATTAGTATTATTGCCTTTGTTTTGAGTCCTAAACCAAGTTCGGATCAAACAAACGAAGTGTTGAACCGTTACGTGCAAGAGGAAATGCAACAGCCATTTAAAACGGATTGTGATCCTAACAACGACAATGATTTAACACCCCCAGCTGTTTTTGGGTAATCTAGACCTTCAAACTATTAAAAACTAAGTACCACGCCTTCTTTATCTTTTTGTTTCCGTATTACCCCCTAAAGGTAACGCGGAACTTACAATTGTTAGTATGAGCGGCGGTGTTAATGGCACTAAGCTTTATCTTTAATATTTTTTCCATTAATGTCACTAGTGTGCTCAAGGTGAGTTTCACAAGAATTCCCTTTGCCTTAATTGGTTGGATGTTTGGACCGGTGTGGGGCTTTACCTTTGGCGCCATTGCCGACACGATGGACTGGCTTACTAGGGGCTATACCTGGTTTTGGTTGTTTGCGATTCAAAAACCCATGTTCTGCTTTTTAGCGGGGCTGGTTAAGGGCGTTTATCAGGTACGCCAAAGTAGTACTAACTGAAAAATTGACTTTTGGATCTTACAAAGCATTCTGATTGGTTTCTTTGTCTTGACCCTAGTCTTATTATTAATGTACCTGACTGATGGCAATTTTCAAGCTGCTGGTAACCAGAGCTTTGGCCGGGGCTTTGATGTCAATGTCCACATCCTACAAGGCATTACGATGGCAGCCTTTATTAGCTTTTTTGTGGGGTTAGAAATCTTTTTGGGTTGAAAGTACACTAAGGTCAAAAAACCGAAAGAGATGATCTTAAACCTCTACATCTTAATGATGGCCTTACTAATGACCTTAGTGGTATCATTGTTAATTGGCACTATAGCCTCGATTGAATACCTCGTCTTTTTAAGTGGTAAACCAAGTAAGAACTTCGTTAAGTATGGTAGCTATTTCTTTTTAATGCCAAGGGTCTTGGTACAAGCGTTGTTAATGCCCTTGTACTTGGCCTTGTTTAAGCCCTTAATTAGGATTGCTGAAAATAATTTAAGAAATTATTTAAGGGTATACAACCTCTCATGGAAAAGATAAGGCCTTAAAGAAAGTTTTATAATCAAAGTTAACCATGCTTACACTTTTGTAAGCTCTTTTTTCATGAAGAAAAGCAAAGAAGCAGTTTTTGAAGACAAGGATTACACTGAGGAAAATCCCGAACAGATCTTTGGTAATTTGTACGATGGTAAATTAACTGTTCAAGATGGCAAAGTCAAGATTGCCTATGACGGTGATGGCAATGGTTATTACATTGCCTTTAACAGTGAAACTGGAGTTTACTATGATCCTTATGGTGACACGGAATACGACATTAGCGTGTTGTTTGACGCCAATGGTAATCCGTTCGTGTTTGCTGATGCACCAACAGTGGAAGTTTTAGCGGGGGAACAGGAACAAACCGAAGCAGAACCGGATTACCTTCAGTATGTCGGTAATGAGGCTTATGGTTACTATGATGAAGCTGGGGAGTGGGTTTGATCTGGTTACTTTGAGGGTGATCAATGGATCTCGACTTTACCCCAAACCGAAGCGGAAGAGAAACAGTTTGGCTTTGAGGATAACATTGAAACCACACCTACAGCTTCAGAAGACTTTGGTTTGGAAGCAGATGTACCAGCACCAGAAGTTGCTGAACCTAGCTATGAGGTACAACCAGAGGTAGCTGCTGAGCCTGTTTACGATGTTCAACCAGAAGTAGCTGTAGAACCGGTGGGAGAAACTACTGCAACAGTAGAACCACAAGCAGTAGAAATTCAACCAGAAGTAGTTGTAGAACCAATTGTTGAATCACAACTAGAACAACCTGTGGAAGTTCAAGCTGAAATGGTTCAACCAGAAGTAGCTGTAGAGCCACAATTAGAAGTAAGTCTAGATCCAATTGGAGAAACTGCACCAATATTGGAACAAGTTGAACCACAAGCTGTACAAACCCAACCAGAGATTCCAGCTGAACAATCAGCAGTAGAGCTTCAACCAGAACCAGTTACAGAAGTTCAATCTGAAATGGTTCAACCAGAAGCAGCTGCAGAGCCAGTTACAGAAGCACAACAAACTGAACCAACACCAGTTGTTGAAACTATTGCAGAGATTACACCTCAGGTAGTTACAGAGCCTGTAGTAGCTGTTGTAGAACATCAACCGGAAGCTGTTGCCGAGCCACTTCCAGTAGAACCAGCTGTGGCAGGTGTGTCTGAATTAATTCCAACGGAACAAGTTCAACCAGAAGTGGTTGTGGAATCGACTCCAGTTGCAGAAGTTCAATCTGAAATGGTTCAACCAGAAGTAGCTGTAGAACCGATTGTTGAACCACAACCAGAACAACCTGTGGAAGTCCAACCAGAAGTAATTACAACCCCGGAAGTAGCTTCAGTTTTAGAAGTTCAACCTGAAAATCCTGTTGTAGAAGTGGAACAAGTAGTTGAACCACAACCTGAAACCCCTGTAGAAGTTCAACCAGAACCAGTTGTTGAAACTGTTCAAGAAGCTGTGGCTGAACCAACCCCAGTAGTTGAACCACAACCACAAGCTGCACCTCAACCAGCGGTTTATGAATGGAATCTAACTCCAGAAGCTGCTCCTGTTGAACAACCAGAAGTAATTCCAGTAACAGTAGTAGAAAGCCAAGCTACCGCTACCGCAGAACCTCAACCAGCAGTAGCACCCGTTGCTGATATGGATTATGTCTTACATCTCACCGATACAGTAAAAAACCAACCACAGACTGCACCAGTACAACCAACTACCCCAATTAAAATTGAAGTGGCGGAATCAACTCCTACCGTTACAACCAGTCCAGTTGAACCAACAATTGCCCCACCACTGTTTGAAATTGAACTCAATAATACAACTTCATCTGACTTACCATTAGTTGAGGTTGTGGACTTTAAGCACAATCAACACGGTGCTGTCGGTACCCACAGCTTTGATGATTTTACCCCACCAGAAGTGGGTATGGAAAGCAAGACCCACTGTCACAGTAACAGTGAGGTTGTATGACGAGTAAGCGAACCGAAAACAGTTCCTGTTCCACCTGCTGTATCTAGCATTAACATACAAACGGTCAACCGGGTAGTAGAGCCAACAATTTCAACACCAACTACCCCAGTTGTCGAAAGTGCACCTGCGATCGAAATCTTTGTCGACACTCCACCAGTGGAAACCAAAGAGGCTTCATCAAATGTTGATGTGGTACAACAACCAGTCAAACCACTCATGCCAGTGATGGTAGAACAGCTCAGAACAACGGAGTTACAGCCAACTACTGAAATTAATCTGTTTGCCAACAGCGACATTAACAGCATTATTGCCGAGTTAAAGCAAGGTCGTTCTAACCCTGCCATTAACTTCGATGACATCTTTAAAATGTCAAGTTACCAAATGGTGGTCAAAAAGTCGTTTGTCCAAATTAGTGACTTTATTACTAATTCCAAAACCGACATTACCAACCGCTTCTTGTTAATCAAAAAGGAATTACAAGCCGAATTGACCCGCTTAATTGAAGAAAACGAACAGCTCAAAGCGGAGTTTTTAAACGCTAAAGACCTTTCGGTGTACCAAAAGGATGAACTGCTACGCTCTTTATCCAACGACTTTACGATTGCTCACCGTCCAAGTGACAGTTACGAACAATTGCAAAAGTCCGGTGAGTTAGTGCGCAACATTCAAAAAGCGATCTTGGAAAACGAAAGCAAGATTAAAAACATCCAGATTACGCTAAAAGAACTTAAAGCCGTTTATAAGCTCTGCAGTGATACTGTTTTAAACGGGATGGCGAAGCTAGACAGTGTGTTGCGCTTTAACAAGAAGGAAAAGGATCCTTTATTGTTAAACAGCATGGAAACATTGTCTAGCTTTGAGACTGAACCGCAAGCCATTATTGAAGATCTCTTGGACTTCTCCAGTAGCTTTGACAAGATGTCCAATGAACAATTGGATGAGTTTGTCTACCAAAACCTAGACAGTGGGTTAAACCTTGATTTAGATGGGTTTGATCATCAGTTAAGCAGCATGAACATCCACGGGTTAGAGCCATTAGATCCAATGAAGTTAGATGACTTTGATTTTGAAACTTTAACTCCAGATAAAACCTCTAACCTCTCTAGTATCTTGGATGATGAACTAATGGAAAACGGTGGGGATTTTAATCTTGATTATTAAGATAATTTAAAATTGTCACCGCATGAAATACACTGGTAGTATTTTCAAACGATCACGCCGCTTAGGTTTTTCGTTACTAGAAAACAACAAGGAGTTTTCGAAAGGGAAGAAGCGGAAAACGATTCCTGGACAACACGGGAACCGTTTCCGTAGTTCCACTATGTCTGGTTATGCACAACAGTTGCAAGAAAAGCAACGGATGCAATACATGTATGGGATTACTGATAAACAGTTTAGACGCTTGTTTAGACTGGTATTAAAACAACGGGGTAACTTAGCGGTTAACCTGTTCCGTGTTTTAGAGTCACGTTTAGACAACATTGTGTACCGCATGGGTTTTGCTCCAACCCGTCGCAGTGCGCGCCAATTAGTTAACCACGGCCACGTATTACTCAACGATCGTACCGTGGACACCCCTTCCATTATTCTCAATCCAGGGGATAAGGTACGCTTGAAGGCCAAAACAATTAAGATTCCAATTGTTAAGGCGGCGAGCGAAAGCGGTGTGGTCTCCCCGTTTGTGGAAACCAACAACAAGACCTTTGAAGGGACATACGTGCGCTTCCCAGAACGTAGTGAACTCCCTGCTGGTATTAACGAATCGTACGTGGTCGAATGGTACAAGCGTTTGGTTAAGTAGTAACTACGCTTAAACATCAATCAACAATAAGAGATCTAGCAACTAAAGTTGTTAGTTTTTTTATTTGTTTAACTTGTTTAAAAACTGTTCCACTAGTTGGAGAAACTGCTGGGGCTGCTCAAAGAAAGTGGTGTGGGCCGTGTTGGATAAGCCCACTAGTTCAATTAAAGGATTGTGCAAGGATTCCAGGTAAGCCTTCGAGGGCAAGTAACGTACAATGCCATCTTCCTGCCCGTGAATTCACAGGGTTGGGTAACTTAACCGTTTAAAAGCCGCATCAATTAACTGGAGCCGTTGTTCGGCTTGTTCGGGTTGCAACATTACCTTTAAGGGTGCATACTTTTGGATCATCTTCTGTTTTTGTTTAGCACAAAAGTCCTTAAAGTTCGCCCCAAAGCGTTGTTCAATGTTGTAGATCAATGCCCTTTGTACCGCTTCAAAGTCTTCGTTGGTGTCAGGTACCAAGGCACTAATAATACTTGGTGGGGTAGCGCGAATCCCCGGGTTTAGGGGCGCTTCGAGGATAATGCCTTTAATTTGTTCCTTAGTTAAAACTTGGGTGAGGGCAATCGCTAGTCCGCCACCAATCGAGTGACCAAATAAAACCACGTTCTTTAATTGGTATTTATTAAAGAACTGTTGCACTAACTTAATCCAGAAGTTAAAGTCTAATTCACTTTGGTTGTGAATGACACTGTTACCGTGTCCGGGAAAGTTAATCCCGTAAAAACTGTAATCTTTAAAGTGGGTGCGAAAGCTTAATTTATTGGTGATATTACCGGTAAAGGCGTGTAAAAAAAGGATTTTGCCGCGCTCATTTAAAAAGGGATCACACACAAATTCCAAGCCGTTTTCAATTTCGAGCCGCATCCCCGGTCAAAGAAAGTGGTTAAATTTTAGAATTATACCAAATTTTGAACGCGAATGCATACGTTTACGCGTAAAGTCAAGTGGCCCTTTATGTTCACCGCAATCGGGCTCACTTTTGGTATAGTCGCGGTTGCCTGTGCGCAGCCTACAGCCAGCACTGTGGAGGGGCTTTTTAAGCCCAGTAGTGCTTTTGCTGATCGCACTGACTTTAGTCTTAGCTCGATTCTGCAAAAGTCACTAATTAACCGCGAGAGTTTTAACCAGTATCTAGCAATGCGTTTAGCACCCGTTTTGCGCACCTTTTATGACGACAATTATGATACTGATATTAAAGAGCGCTTAAACGGCTTTACCGCTGACACGGATAATGCGTTTGTCAGTCAAGAACAAAACCTACGGAACCAGTTTCGCGAAAACTATTTAGTGCACCTGCAAACTGATATCTTTGACAACACTGGCGGTAATCAAGCCGCTTGAAAACTGCGTGATGTTAACAACAAGATAATTGATGACTTTATCTCACGGATCTTTGCCAAGAACTTTGTCGAGTATGTCCAGGACGGTGTAGGTCCTTTAACTAAACCCACCAAGAGCTTAATTGAAAACACCTCTAACTTTAAAAACATTAAGCTCCAACCCAAATTTGTTAATAAGAATGCTAAGCTCAAGATTAACAATGATGCGGTGTACGCGGCCATCCAAGACAAACTGTTAGACCAGTTTATTACCAATGAAAACCCCAACTTGGTATCTCGGGTCGTGTTTACCAATGAAACTCCCGTTGACGGGTTTGATAATTACTTTAACACTAAAGTAATTCAAAGTCCAACCCCTTCCTACCAGTTTCAGGTCTTTAACAAATACAACCAACAGAGTGGTGGCACTAAGGGAGCGAATGGCTTTAACTTATTGGCTAGCAACCTCAAGAGTTACAAAAACGACCAGAGCAAAGGGATTGATATTCCCAATAAGTTTTCCAGTGATAGTGGTGGCAAATTGTTGTTAAAGGCGAGCGACATGTTCGACACCTTTGATCCGAGTTTTTCTGCTGCTTTCATTCAGGGCTATTTAGCACTGCAGAAAAAGTCGAAGGGCGCTGATAGTAAAGAAGTTGACAGTCTCATTAAGGATAAGAGTATTATTGAAAACTTTTTTGTTGACAATAATACACAGGCAGCCGCCGCTGCAAGGGCTGCGAGTTCATCATCTGAAGGAACTATTCAATTAAAAACTGCCAGTGATGGTGGTGGAACTACACAAAGTACCGTCCACAAAACTGACTTAGTCAAAATCTTTGGTGATAAAGATGTCTTTGCTGGTGAGTATAAACAACAAATAGGTAATACTAATGCTAATCAAACAGGTGGCGGAGGTTCTGGAGGCGGCGGTGGCACCTCTACCGGCAGTAGCACCGGATCTTCTACTGAAACTACTACTGGCAACAGTAGTAAGGCGGTTGTTGACTTAATTGAAGTTAAAAAAGATTCTAGTAGTCAACCAGACTACATCCTCTCCCGTGGTAAAGACGGCATCCACTTAATGGCCGTGGATGGTGGTAGTCATTATCTTACTGAAAGTGGTCGTGATGTCGCTAAACAAAAGGAATTCTTATTGTTCCGGGCTTTGCAAACCAAGTACGGTTTAGTGGATACCGACACCACATACGACTTTAAGTTATTTGATGAGGTCAAAAAGTACTTTGACACTAACCGGATCTTATTCTTATTTGAAGCTTTATTAGATCTTTCTAGTGATACAAACAACAAAGACAACTTCTTAAGCTATCCCCAGTTTAAGAAGTTTGCTGACAGTATTAAGTCAATTGAGAAGGATTTAAAAGAACTTGTTCAAGCCCACTATAAACAAGCAGTCTTTAACGAAACTGCAGTGGCGGAAAACAAGGTTACCTTAAAGCTAGCAGAACGTAACCAACCTTTTATTGACAACGAGCGCAATAACCAGATTGAACAGAACGGTTTGGCAGCTAAGTTACCTTACGAACAAGATGCTAAAACCGGTCACTATAATGACCTTGGTAACTATTACAAGGACATTATTGATAATGTTGATAAAAAAGGAACTAGTACTGTTAAAACAACCTCTTCCAATACAGGACAAACTAAAAACTTCTCTGAAGAAGTAGTTAGCAAGCTTAAAGATAATAAGAAGAAGGTAGAAGAAGCTGCTAAAAAACATGTAGAGGCACTCAAAGTCTTCACCATTCCTTCCCCACTCTACTCCCAGGTAATCTTAGTGCAAACTAAGTTGTCTTTTACCCCTGAAAGTACCTCTTTAGGACTTAACTTAGCTCTAAACAACTATTTAACCAGTACTGAGCTCCAAAACAGCATTAAGCTCAGTTACTTCCAGGAAGATGAAGCGTTTAAAAAGATTATTGATATTACGAATTTAACTTTTAGTCAACAAAGTGGTGGTACTGGTGGCACCAACGGTAACAACAACCTCACCGCTGACAACTGAAAGATTTTTAAAGAAACCTATTTATTGGACTTATTTGAATCACAAGCCCAAAAATCAATCTTTGGTCATGTTGGTTCATCTGATAAAAATTCTTCAACTAAGACGGGCATCGAAGGTGTCTTGGACACACTGTACAGCTCGCTAAACTTAGAAGAGCGCTTAGATAGTGATGATGTAATTGATTATCTGTCTTACCTCTACACGGCCCATTGGTTGTTAAAGGACAACTTAAAGAACTATAAGCAAAGCTTACAGTCGAAGTTGTCGCGTACTTCCAATGCCTTTTTAGTTTGAAGTGTGGATAGCGAAAAGAATAAAAATGATTCACAATCAACTTTATCCAGTACCGCTTCAAGCACAAGTAATACTGGCTTAATTCAGTTAAGATCAGTCGTTTCCCTAGCACAAAATCAAGCAGCTGGCCAAGGCGGTGATAATAATAGTGACATCACCCAAACCGAAGTCAAAAACCCGAACTTTGTGTTTGGTTCGAGTGTGTATGATTGAACCAACAGTAAAACCCCAGAAGTGAACCGGGCTGCTGATGACACTTCAAGCTTCTTCTACACTAAGTCTAGTAGTAGTACTGGCGCAGCACAAAGTAGTGCCACTGTTTTAAGGAGTTTAAATCAAGCTAGTGGCATGACCACAAAAACTGCCAAAAACCGCTATGGCTTTAGGGGTATTGTAACGAGTAGCACTAGTGGTAGTTTACCCGAAGCGGTAAGTAGACGTTTGTTTAAGCAGTTTGTTAACCAAACAGAAAAAGGCGTTAAAGTTGGTGGTCAAATGCTAATTACCACAGCTAAAAGTGGTAAAGCTACCTTAGTTTTAAAACAACAAGCTGACGACGCCGAATCCACCACCAACAACGCTTACAAAGGTGCCTTGTTTAGCTTTGGTTCGATGGATAACTTAAAGAACATCATCAACGGAATCCAAACGCAAACCGAGTTCGATGCGCTTTACAACCACTTAACTAGTGACCTCAACATTGATGTTACTGGGGTTGATAAAAACAAAACTTTAACGGAACAGAAAACTAGTTTAACGAGTTTTGTTGATTCTAACTTTAAGCAGAGTACTCAATCTGCACAGAGAGGCGATACAAGTGCACGCAGTGCAAGATCTGCAACAGTACAAATTAAGAAAACACAAGAAGATAACCAAAATACCAACTATAAAGACGTCTTTAGCCGCTTTGATGGTTACATTGGTGATAACAAGGTAGAGGAAAAGAACTACACTTCCTACCAATTCTTAAGTGACGGTGGCAAATACCACGCTACCTTTGTCAAACAGGTCAACCTTGATGATGTGGAGAAGATCGGCACTGATTCTCTAAAGCAAGAAGATTCCAGCAAAGACAAACGCCTCAACCTCTCCCTCGAAGAATTCCTCGCTGCAATTGCGCTAGAAGCCTTGGATCCTAATAATCAAACCCAAGCCATTAACGCCTTAATTAGTGGTAATAAGAAGGGTTTAGTTAAAGTAGGTGACTTTAGGATCTTTAGTTCTATTAGTGCGCAATGGGTAAGACGTTTTTAAACCACTATGCACTTCATTCAACCACTCCAAGCGTTCTTACAAACGAAGCACATTGTTGAATTTTCATCTATTCAACAAGCTGTGTTTAAAGTTTGACCACGTCAAAATGTGGTTGGCATAGCCGAAACTGGTAGTGGTAAAACATTCGCTTACCTCTTACCAGCGCTCAACCAAATTGATGTCACGCTCAACAAGCCCCAAGCGGTGGTGTTTGTACCAACTAAGGAGTTGAAGTGGCAAATTTTAACGATCCTCAACGACATTAAAGCCAGCTTTACTGGTTTAAAGGTCAGTGAGAACTTCAACAGTAATGCCCACCTGATTGTGAGCTTAATTGGCAAAGACATTATTCTCCACGAAACGATTAAGTACGTTGTCTTTGATGAGGTCGACATGTTTTTGGAGGACAGTTCCCAAGCAGAGTGGATTAACTGTGTCCAACTGTTTCAAAAACATAAACCTCACTTTGGCTTTTTTAGTGCCACGTTATTTAACGAACAGCTCCAGCAAATTCGCAAGCAAGTCGCACCTTTAACGGTCGTCAACCAAAAGAAACGTGCTTGAAAGCACTCTTTGGTGAAACACTTTCTGCTTAACCTCAACGGTCAAGAACCGTTTGCTGGTTTATTAGCTTTACTCAACTACCACCATAACGAACAGGTCTTGGTCTTTTGTTCCAACGCTAAATCACTCAAACAACTCACTAGTTTACTAGCCCACAACCAAGTTAGCTTTAAAAGCCTCCATGGTCAACTAACGCCCAATGAGCGCAAACACATCTTTACTAGTGCCGCTAATAACACGGTGAGGGTACTAGTGGTATCTGACTTACTAGCACGCGGCATTGATCTGCCCCACTTTAGTGTGGTCATTTCATGAGACTTACCCCTAGTGGATAGCTTTTACATCCACCGTTCTGGTAGAGTAGCGCGTTTTAACAGTTGGGGCAATTCCTATGTGTTTGATTTACCGCATAACCAACACAAATTAACTAAGTTTGCCCATAAAGGTATTTTGTTTAACAGTGTTCATTTAGAACGTGATGGTACTTTAAAGTTCCCCCAACTTAAACAAAGCAAACAAAAACCAGCAGTATCCAGTGAACTTAAAACTGCCATTAAGCGGATTAAGGCAGGATACAAGAAGGTCAAGCCTAACTATAAGAAGCGCCAAAAGCAGCAGATTGCGGAACTCTTTGCCAAGCGCAAACAACGCCGTTCATGAAAAAACTTCTAATAAAACCCCAGTTTTGATTCTTAACCCTTGGTGGCTTTATCTCTTCAAGTGTTATTTTAGTTGCCTGTGCTACCCCTTCCAATTCAGCACTCCAAACTGTTTTTAAAGCACGTTCGAACCAGTTCTTCAACGGGGAACAGGGTAGTTTACAAAACGCTTTAGCCACTGCTTTAAAAGATCCAGAGGCCAACAAACAGTTTGTCGCTGCTCCCCTTTTAAAGGCATTGACAGCTTGGTATGAAAATAACCAAGACAAACAGGTCACCCAGTTCTTTAAAGACACCAAAAAGAGTGTTGATGAGCAATACAACCAAGCCGTAGATAAGGTGGTATCGGCTAGCCGAAACAAAAACCTCTTTGTCCAACAAGACTTGCTGGATAGCGCCGGGGGGGTTAGAAACTTGAAAAGCCCAGAAGTTGTTTGAACAGCTCATTAGCGATTTTGCTAGTCGGGTCTTTCAAAAGAACTACCTCGCTTATAAGGATGGTAATAAGGTATCATCAGGTCCTTTCTTATTTGACGAAATTTCTAAATCGAGCAATTGGGACAAAATTGTCTTTGATGCGGGCCAGTTTCCCGAAATCAATGATGCCTTCTTTGCCCAGATTCAAAGCGAAGTTTTCGATCAATGGGCGGAATACACCGATCCCACTGTTATTAGTTTCACTACCTTAAAGTACTCGGCTCCTAACCAGGGATTAGGGCAAATCTATAACCAGGACAAACTAAAGGATAAATTAACCCCTTCCTATGCCTTTCCGTTTTTTGCTGCAGCGGATGAAATTGCTGGGAGTCAAAATGTCGGCAATAAACGCTGAAAACAACTGGTTAAAGGTGAAGAAGCGATTGAAGAAAAGCCAAAGCAACAACAAGATGGCAGTCAAACAAAAGGAGTTCAAAAAAGAAGGCCTTACCAAGTATGTACGGGGAACCGACAGAGGCCAAGTAATTGACTTTCCGTTAAGCTTATCAGATACTAACGAGACCAAAAAAGTCGTGGATGCCACCAACATTGTCGATCAATTAGAGGCAGCTGATTTAGCCGCTGTGCTCAACATTAAACTAGACCGACTGGGTCAAGAGAAGGATGAGCTACTCGAATTTAAGGAGCTCAAAGATGACCTTAACAACGTGATTGTGATTGATAAGAGTAGTGATGCACAAAATGTGAGCAAAACTAATTCTTCTTTTTATGAGGATAATCAAAACTCTGGAACCACAAATACCGATCCCATTGCCCAAGCTTTAGATGACATCTTTGCCACAAACGTGGAACAAAAAACTAATCTAGGCAAGTTAGCAGAACAAATTAAAAAGACAGCGGAAATTAAAACGCAAACCCCACAAGCAAGAGGCACTGTTGTTTTGCGAAATAAATCGCAAACTCAACAAAAGAACAGTTATGTTCTATTAGATGCTGGTATTCCTACCTTTAAACAGCAAGTCAGCACCCAGGGTCAAGGTTCAGTGAGTCTTCATAACGGTACCTTAATTTCTTTAAACACATCTACAGTTGCCTAACTAAAAATGCAACAGCAAGGAGAAACTAAAGATCAATATAACACTTTTGGCCTGAGACTTGTGCGTAACAGTGTTGGCGTATCAGTTTTAGGACTTGATGGTTTTGTTAAATTCATAAAAGGCGGTAGCGGAGGTAGCAATGGCGGTTCTAGTAGTGCCAAAAAGATTGATAAAGAAGAGCAAAAGAAATTCTTAAAGTTCCGTGCTTTTCAAGCCAAAATTGGCACATTTTATAACACTAACTTTGCCTTTAGTTTTCCCCTAAACGAAACTTTAAAAGGTTGGTTTGACAAACACCGCGGATTGATCTTAGCGAACGCCTTAGTTAAAGTTACTTTAGACACAAAGGAAAAAGCAAGTAAGGCCTTAGTGGATGCTTTTAGTTCTTATAAAAACTGATTGAGTGAATACACCCCGATTGGTTTAGCTACCACCATGATTAGCTTTTATTTTGACCAAATGAAAGCTCTCAACAATAAGCTGTTAGAACGAGTACGGAGCTTAAACCAAAATGTTAACCAAGCCAATCCTACCCCTTGGTTAAATGGGTTATCGGCTAAACTACCTTACGTTAACACTAACGGTAATTACGAAAAGTTAAACAACTACTTTACCTTTTTAATTACCAAAGTTTTGTGACCTAAGGTGGGCACTGAGGATACTAATGTCAGTGAAGAAAAAAGCAAACTCAAAACTAAAACTGAAGATGTTAACAAGATTAGGGAAAAGATTTTGAACAACATCGACAGTAAGCTCAAAACTTTTGTCCAAAAACTCAAACCTACCTTAGCACCCCGACCAGCTTACAGTAACGTAATCTTGTTAAACATTAACAATGATAAGGTGTGGTCTGCTGGCGCTAATTGAAGTTTGGCAGTTTTACTAGATCCGAAAAAGGTTAACCCGCTTTCGTTTATGCTGCTCAAACAAATGTTTGATCAAAACAGTTTGTTTAAAAAAGCAAAGACTTTATTCGAAAACATTCAAAATAAAGCAAAAACTAGTGGAAGTGGTAAAAGTGGTACAACCACCAACGATGATGCCGATGCTTTGAGCAAAGTCATTGGCAACTATTACTACAACACTTGAGCTAAGCTAACCGATAAATCAATTTATGGCAACCCTAAGGATGACAAATTTGATGATCTCTTTAAATTGGCTTTTGACAGTAGTATTAACGAAAAGTCCTTTAATGTAGATTATAAGGCAGTGATTGAACACTACCGCTTTATCTATACCTTAGAGTGGTTGGTAGACAAAAACCTAAAGAACTTCAAGGATTTATTAAAGGCAAACCTCAAGTTTGGTGAAATTGCTTTTATTGCTTACAAGAATACTGAAACGCAGAACTTCTCTAACCCGCAAGGTATATTCGGTTCTTACTTTAATTACGAAAACGAAACGAATGCGGCTAAGAGTGCTACGCAAATTATAGACCCCAACAGTTTCTTCTATAAAACCACCACTAAACCAGAAGCGAAAACCACTCAAAGTGCTAATACAGCTGTGATGGTTCAAAATACGCAGATGAACAATCAGCAAACTAACAGTTATGGCTTTACTGGTTTGAGTACCAGTAGTGGTTCGATGTTAGGTGCTGCTACCCAGCAAGCCATTTTGGATCAAATAACCAAAACTTCCTTGCAACAGTATGGTTCTCAAGCTGACCTGAAAAAGATCATTGGCGAAACTAAAAATCAATTATTATTAGACCGAATTGCCAACCAACTAATAGCCTTAAAACCGAATACAAGTGGCAACAGTGGTACCCAAAAAACAATTGCTGCATACTTCCAAACAGATGCGGTTGGCAATCCTACTTTGGACTTTAAAGCGAAGCAAAAACTCTTATTGGATGTTTTAGATCAATACAAAGATTTCTTTGGTAATAATGCACAAGCAGTTCAAAGAGATTCTGGTAAGAGTGGAACTGGCAACTATTTAACCTATACCGACGGTAGTGATAAGATCACTTATTTGCAGTTTTCCTATAAAGATATTGACGGTTTAAGTTTGAGTAGTTCAAACGGAACTAGCAGCAAATTTGCCAGTGATGTTGTAGCAGCGCTTTTATTATTCCAGGCAGCCGATAAAGGTACTCAACAACTGGCTTTAAGTTCCATCAATAAACCACAATTACCAATTGGCGATAAACGCATAAAAACAGGGATCGATTTACTGAAATAGTGAGCTAAAAGATTGGTTTTAAGCCTAACAACTTTTTGCAAAAAAAAAAAAAAAAGTTTAGAAATAATTTTTCAAAAATATCGAGGTGCTTTAAAATTTAAAAACCTTAAGCCAAAAAGTAAGCTTGCTTTTTTCTTTTTTAGAACAAACGGCACTATTTTAAATGAAGAGTTTTTTAAGAAAACCCAAGTTTTGACTTTTATTGTTGGGTGGCCTTTCCACTAGTAGTATTATTCTCAGTGCCTGTGCAACACCTTCAAACTCAGCACTGCAAGCAGTTTTTAAACCAACTTCCAACCAATTTTTTAACGGTGAGCATGGTACCATTCAAAGCGCTTTAAACACCGCTTTAAGAGATCCGGAAACTAACAAAAAATTTGTAGCTGCTCCACTTTTAAAAGCATTAGAAGCTTGGTACGAGAATAATCAAGATAAAAACATTACTCAATTCTTAAAAGACACCAAGACTAATGTTGATAACCAATACAAAACCGTTGTAGATAAAGTAGTTTCAGCACCACGCAATAAATCCTTATTTGTACAACAAGATTTATTGGACAGTAGCGGTGGTAGTGAGGCCACTTGAAAAGCGCGCAAACTGTTTGAACAGCTAATTAGTGATTTTGCTTCACGAGTTTTTCAAAAGAATTATTTGTCTTATAAGGAAAATGGCAAAGTATCAGCCGGTCCGTTTTTATACGACACGATTTCAAAAAATAGTAATTGACAGAATATAGTTTTTGATGCTGGTAATTTTCCAGAAACTAATGATGATTTTTTCGCGCAGATTCAAAGCGAAGTTTTTGATCAATGGGCTGAGTACACCGATCCAACTATTATTAGCTCAGTTACCTTAAAGTATTCAGCTCCTAATCAAGGTTTAGGTCAAATTTATAACAAAGATAAGTTAAAGGATAAACTTACTCCTTCCTATGCCTTCCCCTTTTTTTGCTGAGGAAAAAGATATTCCGGAAAATCAAAACGTTGGTAACAAGCGCTGAAAGAAATTAATTAAAGGCGAGGGCTCTGATGATGGCAAGGAGAAGAGTTCAGATGACGACGATAGTTCCTCTTCTACAAAAGGGTTATTTGGATGAAGAGGTGATACATCAAGCGGAAACTTATTTGATTTCCCGAATACTCTTACTGATGTTGGTGAAACTAAACAAATAGTTGATGCCACTACTATTGTTGATCAACTAGAAGCAGCCGATTTAGGAGCAGCACTTAACCTTAAACTCAGTTTTTTAAAACAGGACTTTGATGAACTGCCTGTTATTAAAAAGCTTCCTGACAATTTGAATGACACCATTGTAGCTAAATCTGATAACTTAGAGAAAACTTCTAAAACTAACAGTACTTTTTACAAAGATAATGGTGATAGTAGCGAAAAACAAGGAAGTGCTGAAAGCAAAAATTCACCTAAAACTCAATTAAAGGAAATTTTTAATGGTCAAAATGGCGATAGTGGTAATTTAGGTAAGCTAGCTGAACAGTTACAAAAAGCTGACAGTACTAAAATGGAAGCTAGAAGTCAGACATGACAACTAAGAAATGCGGTTAGTCTCAAAACCACAAACATGGCACAATCTGATGAAAAATATGTGTTATTAGATGCTGCGATCCCGGCGTTTGAAACTTCTTCACAATCACCACAAAGCAGTGGAACTATTTCTGGTAGTGGCGCTTTAGTTAATTTGACTTCTACTAGCGTCAATTTAACTCAACAAAAAAGTAGTACAACGCCTTTAAACCAGCGCATTGTTCGAAATAGTACTGGTGTAAAATTGCTGGCTCTTGAAGGCTTGCTTTACTACGTTGTTGGATCTTCCAATAAACAACAAAGTAGCTCTTCTACGATAGCCACTTCTCTCGCTCAAAACCAAAGTAATAATAATCAAGAACAAGAGATTAATAGCAGTCTTCAAAAAAATTTATTGAAGTTTCGTGCCTTTCAAGCTAAAAATAGAGTTTTCAAACAAGGCGGCACCAAATATGCCTTTTCGTTTCCGTTAAATGAAACCTTGAAAGGTTGATTTGATAAACACCGCGAACTAATCTTAGCGAACGCTTTGGTAAAGGCAAATTTTGATCAAAAGGATAAAGCAAACAAAGCTTTAACTGAAGCCTTAAAGCCTTACAAGGATTTACTGGCAGAATATGCACCAATTGGTTTGGCCACAACCATGATTAACTTCTTGTTTAACCAAATGAACGCGTTCAATAAGTTTTTGGAGCGCGCTAAAGCATTAAACCAAAATGTGAATCAGGCCAATCCTACACCTTGGTTAAATGGTTTATCAGCTAAATTGCCTTATGTTAGAACAAATGGTAATTACGAAAAACTCAACAATTACTTCACTTTCTTAATTGTTAAATACATGTGGAAGAAGGTCGGTAATGAAGACGCTTCATTATCTAAAGATAGTAGCACTAACAAGCTCAAAACTAAGACCGAAGACGTTAACAAAATTAGAGATAAAATCTTAGAAGACATTCAAAAGAAGGTTCAAGAATTTGTTAAAAACAAGCTTAAACCAACCTTAGCACCACGACAAACTTACAGTAATGTAATTTTGTTAAACGTTAACAACGATAAGGTTTGATCGATGGGCGCCAATTGAGCTTTAGCTAACTTATTGGATACGAGCAAAATTAATCCACTTTCATTTATGTTGCTCAAACAAACGTTTGACCAAAACGACTTGTTTAAGAAAGCTAAGAAACTTTTTGAAGATATTCAAAGTAAAACAAATGGTGGAAGTTCAGGTGGGATGCAAGGTAGCAATACCTCGAGTAGTGAAGGAGCTGATGCCTTGAGTAAAGTAATTGGCAACTATTACTACAACAGTTGAGCTAAATTGACTGATAAATCCATTTATGGAAATCCTAAGGACAACAAATTTGATGACTTATTTAAATTAGCTTTTGAAGATAGTATTAACGAAAAGTCCTTTAATGTTGATTACAAAGCGGTCATTGAACACTACCGCTTTATCTATACCTTGGAATGACTAGTTAACGGTAACTTAAAGAACTTTAAGGACTTATTAAAAGCAAATTTAAAGTTTGGTGAAATTGCTTTCATTGCTTATAAAAACACTGAAACCAAAGAATTTTCCAATCCGCAAGGTGTATTTGGTTCTGCTTTTAATTACGAAAACGAAACTAATGAAGTTAAGATTGCTGCGCAAAACTTAGACCCAAATAATTTCTTTTATAAAACAACTACCAAACCAGAAGAAGTTAAAACCGCACAAAATGGTGCAAGCATGATGGTTATGCAACAAAAAATGCAAAGTACCATGCAAGATAGTAATCATTATGGTTTTACCGGGCTAAACACCAGTACTAGTTCAATGTTAGGTGCCGCTACGCAGCAAGCCATTTTGGATCAAATAACCAAGAATTCCTTGCAACAATATGGTTCGCAGCAAGAACTGAAAACTTTGATTGAAAAGACTAATAACCAACTTTTATTAGACCGAATCGCTAGTCAATTAAGTGGATTAAATCCTTCAACCACTGGAAATAGTAATAATGGAAAGGGTAAAAATATTGCTACTTATTTCCAATTAGATGCCATTGGCAACCCAACCCTTAGCTTTCAACAAAAACGAAAACTTTTATTAGATGTTTTAGATCAGTACAAAGATTTCTTTGGTACAAATACTCAGGCTGCACAAAGAGATTCTGGTAAAGGTGGACATGGAAGCTATTCAACTTACCAAGATGGCAGTGACAAGATCACTTACCTTCAGTTCTCCTATAAAGATATAGATAACTTAAGTTTGAGTGATAAAGGAAATAGTAAGCTTGCTAGCGATGTTGTGGCTGCCCTTTTACTTTTCCAAGCAGCGGATAAAGGTACCCAACAATTAGCCTTGAGTGCTATTAATAAACCACAACTACCAATTGGTGATAAGCGGATTAAAACAGGAATAGATTTACTTAAATAGTTAGATAAAAGCAGGTTAGTTAAAGCAATCAATTTCTTTCAAAAAAAAAAAAAAAACGTTTGAAATTGTAAGTTTGTCATGCCATCGTGGTTTAAAATGTACAAAATTAAGCCAAGAGATTAAGCTAGTTGCACCAGTGGGCACTAAAGCAGTTTTTCTTACTTATCAATACTTATTTTTAGGTAAAAACTAGCTTTTAAAGTGCCAAAATAAAGCAAAAATTTAACCTTTAGAGAGCAAAAACCGCGTTAATGAAAAAGTTTCTAAGAAAACCCCAATTTTGACTCTTAACATTAGGCGGTTTTCTGTCTACTAGTGTTATTTTAGCTGCTTGTGCTACCCCTTCCAACTCGGCTTTACAAACCGTTTTTAAAGCGCGTTCCAGTCAGTTTTTCAATGGTGAACAGGGTAGTTTACAAAGTGCCCTAACAACGGCTTTAAAAAATCCAGTGGCCAACAAACAATTTATCGCTGCACCACTTTTAAAAGCACTAGAAGCTTGGTACGAAAACAACGAAGACAAAAAGATTACCCAGTTTTTAAAAGACACTAAGTCCAATGTTGACAGTCAGTACACAACGGCAGTCGATAAAGTGGTATCAGCATCACGCAATAAATCACTTTTTGTGCAACAAGATTTGTTGGATAACGCCGGTGGTAGTGAAGCAACCTGGAAAGCGCAAAAGCTGCTTGAACAGCTCATTAGTGACTTTGCTAGTCGGGTTTTCCAAAAGAACTACCTCAATTACAAAAAAGATGGACAAGTTTCTACTGGTCCATTTACTTATGATGAACTACACAAGGAAGAAAGCTGAAAAAACTTTGAATTTAGTGCCCCACGTTTTAGTGAAACTAATGATGACTTTTTCGCCAAAATTCAAAGCCAAGTATTTGACCAATGGGTGGAGTACACTGATCCCACTTTAATTAGTCAAGTTAACTATAAGTATTCTGCTCCCAGTCAAGGGTTAGGTCAGATCTATAACAGAGAGAAGTTAAAGGATAAACTAACACCTTCTTATGCCTTTCCTTTCTTTGCCGAAGAAAAAGACATTGCACCCAACCAAAACGTTGGTAATAAGCGCTGAAAGCAGTTAGTTAAAGGTGAGGGCGCTATTACTGATAATAATATCGGTCAAAGCGGTACAAACAGCCAAAAAACTGGTCTGCTCAAATACCGTAATGAATCAAATAAGGGTGATTTTCTTGATTTTCCCTTAAATTTATCAGATACTAACGAAACGAAGCAATTAGTAGACGCTTCTAACATTGTCGATCAGTTAGAAGCGGCTAACTTAGGTGCAGCTTTAAATTTAAAACTGCAAGTTTTTGAGCAAGATAATGACGAATTGCCGCAAATTAAGGAGCTCAAAGAAGACCTTAACAACACGATTGTTGTCGATAAAAGTAAGGACGTAGAAAAAGCTTCCAAAACTAACGCACTGTTTTACAGTGATCAAGAAGGTAAGCAACAACAAAGTGACTCAGATCCAATTGCTGGCGCTTTAGATGACATTTTTGCTCAAAACACAAGCGAAGGCACTAACTTAAGTAAGTTAGCGGAGCAGGTAAAGAAAGCAGCTGCAACAAAAATGGAAGCGAAAACAGCTGTTTTAAGAACTAACAATTCTAAGGGCCAACAAAACAATTACGTTGTTTTAGATGCAGCTATTCCTACATTTAATTCAACAACATCAAAATCGAAAAATAATAGCGCTTCTAATGAAGTTTTAGTTGCCTTAAAATCTGGATCTATAAATTTAAGGCAGGTTCAGCAAACTGATCAAAACAGTTACAGTCCCATTAAATTCCGGATTGTGCGTAATAGCACCGGAGTAACTGTTTTCGGCCTTGATGGTGGGAGCTATTATTTAAAACAAGATTCAACAAATAAAAAATCAGTTTCTAAGCAAAGTTTAACCTTATTAACTAAATCTAGTTCAGGTAACAGTAATAAAGTATTAAGAGACCTTGACAAGCAAAAACAATTCTTAAAGTTTCGTGCCTTTCAAGCTAAAACTAACACTTTCTACAGTACTAACTTTGCCTTTAGTTTTCCCTTAAACGAAACGCTAAAAAGTTGGTTTGATAAACACCGGGAACTAATTTTGGCCAACGCCTTAGTTAACGCTAGTCTTGACCAAAAGGATAAAGCTAGCAAAGCTTTAACTGAAGCTTTTAATCCTTATAAAGAGTTAATTAAAGAATTTGCGCCGGTGGCTTTAGCAACCACAATGATCAGCTTTTATTTTGATCAAATGAAAGCGCTCAATAACAAGTTGCTAGAGCGCGCCCGTAATCTTAACCAAAACGTCAACCAAGCCAATCCAACCCCTTGGTTGAACGGTTTGTCAGCCAAGTTACCTTACGTTAATACTAACGGTAATTACGAAAAGTTAAACAACTACTTTACCTTCTTAATCACAAAAACATTGTGACCTAAAGTTGGTCAAGAAGAAACAAGCATAAGTGAAGAAAGCAATAAGCTCAAAACTAAAACTGCTGACGTTGACAAGATTAGGGACAAAATCTTGGAAAACATCCAAACTAAAGTAAATGATTTTGTTAAAAACAAACTCAAACCTGCTTTAGCACCCCGACCAGCTTACAGTAACGTCATTTTGTTAAACGTTAACAATGACAAAGTACTTTCTAGTGGTGCTAACTGGAGCTTAGCTAGCTTATTACAGAGCGACAAAGTCAACCCGCTTTCGTTTATGTTGCTCAAACAAGCGTTCGATAATAACGATTTATTTAAGAAAGCACAAAAGTTGTTTAAAGACATTCAGGAAAAGTCCAGTAATAATGGTGGAATGCAAAGTAGTTCCACAACCAACAGTGATGCCGATGCATTAAGTAAAGTTATCGGTAACTATTACTACACTACTTGGGCTAAACTCACGGACAAATCGATTTACGGTAACCCGAAGGACAACAAGTTTGATGAGCTTTTCAAACTGGCTTTTGAAGCTAGCATCGACGAAAAGTCCTTTAACGTTGATTACAAAGCGGTCATTGACCATTACCGTTTTATCTATACCTTACAGTGGCTAGTGGACCAAAAATTAAAGAACTTTAAGTCACTGTTAAAAACAAACCTTAAGTTTGGTGAAGTTGCTTTTATAGCTTACAAGAACACTGAAACCACTAACTTCTCTAATCCCCAAGGCGTATTTGGTTCCTACTTCAACTATGAGAACTCCGCTAACGAAGTTAAAGAATCCACTCAAACACTAGATCCCAATAACTTCTTTTACAAAACAACAACCAAGCCAACGGTACAAGCCACTCAACAAGTTGCTAGCTTAGCATTAGTACAAAAACAACAAATGCAACAAAATTCAACTGATCACTATGGTTTTACTGGTTTGAGTACCAGCACTAGTTCGATGTTCGATGCTAGTTCCCGTGATGCCATTTTGCAGCAAATTACGAAAACCTCCTTGCAACAGTACGGTTCCAAGGATCAACTCAAAAAGATCATTCAAGGGACTAATAACCAATTGTTACTAGACCGGATTGCAGTCCAGTTAAGTGGATTAAATCCTTCCACAACTAATGGTGGCAGTGGCAAAACAATTGCGACCTACTTCCAAGTGGATGCCGTTGGCAACCCAACTTTGGACTTCCAAGCTAAGCGTCAACTGTTATTAGACCTCTTGGACCAGTACCAAAACTACTTTGGTAATGGTGCCCAAAAGAGCCAAAGGGATTCTACTCCAAGTGGAACTGGCAACTACCTCACTTACCAAAATGGTAGTGACAAGTACACCTACACCCAGTTCACTTACCAAGACATTGACAGCTTGAGTCTAACAACTACAAGCGGTACCAACAATAAAATTGCCAGTGATGTTGTGGCAGCGCTGCTTTTATTCCAAGCAGCAGACAAGGGCACACAACAGTTGGCACTTAGTGCCATTAATAAGCCGCAGTTAAATATTGGTGATAAACGGATAGAAAGTGGGTTAAAATTGCTCAAATAGCAAAGGTCAATGTCAACCCCTAAAAGCGCTAGTTTTTTTACTAGAAAAAATATTCTTGCCTTTAGCTTTTTTATTGCCTTTTTGGTGGTTGTTAGTGTATTGGTGACCGTCTTCTTTTTAGACATTAAAACTGGTGATGTTAAAACGATTATTAACACCATTAACAGAACTAACTGACCCTGAATACTGTTAATAGTATTGGGGATTGTGGTTACCCTAGCTTGAAACATAATCATTAATTGATGAGTAGCACGCCGCTTTTGCTTCCATGCCCCTTGATGGGAGTGGGTTCTGTTTGCTTGTGTAGTGCAGTTCTTTCAAATTGTCACCCCACTTTCCTTGGGTCAAGATCCCTTTCGCTTGTACTGGTTCATTAAAAAGGGCATGAAGAAGCAGACAGCGGTCTTATTAGTTACTTCCACGGGCGCCTTTTGGAACCTTGCCCAAGCGTTAATTACTTGACCATCTTTCTTTGTTCTTTCCCAAAACTATGCTTTGTTAGAACAAAACCACGAAGGGTTTGTGTCGTACTGATTTAGTTTTGCGGGGATGATCTTTGATGTGGTGGTAGCCATCTTATTTATCTTTATTGCCTACAGTAAAAGGATGCATGTCTTAATTTACTCCGGGGTAAACCAGTTTCGTAAGTGAATTAAGCGTCCTTACTTAACTAAGGAACAGATTTACCAGCGTTTTATTGATAAGGCAGAGTTTAATAAGTTGTATGGTTTAGAAATTAAACGTTTAGGCTTGACGATCTTCAAATTACTAGCCAATATCTTAATAGCAGTGGTGGGTTACTTTAGTGTGTTTGCTGTTTTTGCCATTGTCAAAAAGGAAAACGCAACTAACAACGTTATTGACCAGTACTCTACGGCTGACATTTTCAACATCACTAACATTGCCATTACCGCTTCTAACTTTATTCCCGTACCTAGTGGGGAAGGTGCTACCCAGTTTGTAATGACAAGCTTTTTAAATGCCTTTAAATCGGCTGTTGGTATTGAATCGCAAGTAAAGCAAGGGGTCTTTTTGTGAAGGTTTCTCTCTGTTTATATTCCAGCTATCTTATTTAGTCTCTGTTTTATTGGTTGAGTGGTTAAAGTAGTAATTGAATTCAAACACCCCAAACCAGTATTACCAACAGTTAACTTGATTAACCACCACTTTTGGAACAATAAAAAGTTACATAATTAGCACTCAAACGCTAAAAGTGCTAACGATTTGTTTATAATATTTAGCACATAAACATATGAGTACAGATAACGGCTTAATTATCGGCATTGACCTTGGTACCACTAACTCCTGTGTGTCGGTCATGGAGAATGGACGCCCAGTAGTGTTGGAAAACCCTGAAGGTAAACGCACCACCCCTTCGATTGTTTCTTACAAGAACAACGAAATTATTGTGGGTGATGCTGCGAAACGGCAAATGGTAACTAACCCTAATACTATTGTTTCCATTAAGCGTTTAATGGGTACCTCCAATAAGGTAACCGTTAAGAATCCTGATGGTTCTACCAAAGAGTTAACTCCTGAAGAGGTATCAGCGCAAATCTTGAGCTACCTCAAGGACTATGCGGAAAAGAAGATTGGTAAAACGATTTCCCGTGCTGTTATTACCGTACCTGCTTACTTTAACGATGCAGAACGGAACGCTACTAAAACCGCTGGTAAGATTGCTGGTTTAAACGTTGAGCGGATTATTAACGAACCTACCGCCGCTGCATTGGCTTATGGGATCGACAAGTCTAACCGAGAAATGAAAGTCTTGGTGTACGACCTTGGTGGTGGTACCTTTGACGTTTCCTTACTTGACATTGCTGAAGGTACCTTCGAAGTATTAGCCACTGCTGGGGACAACCGTTTGGGTGGTGATGACTGGGACAACAAGATTATTGAGTTCATCTTAGCGCACATTGCCCAAGAACACAATGGGCTTAACTTGTCCAATGACAAGATGGCTATGCAACGCTTAAAGGAAGCGGCTGAACGTGCTAAGATTGAACTTTCCGCCCAACTAGAAGCAATTATCTCTTTACCGTTCTTAACGGTTACCGAAAAGGGTCCGGTAAACGTTGAACTTAAGCTAACCCGTGCTAAGTTTGAAGAAATTACCAAACAATTACTAGAACGTACTCGCAACCCAATTTCGGATGTTTTACGTGAAGCCAAGATTAAACCAGAAGAAATTAATGAAATCTTGTTGGTGGGTGGATCGACCCGGATGCCAGCAGTGCAAAAACTAGTGGAATCAATGGTACCAGGACACAGTCCAAACCGCTCAATTAACCCGGATGAGGTGGTAGCCATTGGTGCTGCCATCCAAGGGGGTGTGTTACGCGGTGATGTAAAGGACGTGTTACTGTTGGACGTTACTCCTTTAACGCTCTCGATTGAAACCCTTGGTGGTGTAGCAACTCCGTTAATTAAGCGTAACACCACCATTCCTGTAAGTAAGAGTCAAATCTTCTCTACAGCGCAAGACAACCAAGAATCAGTGGATGTGGTGGTTTGTCAAGGGGAACGCCCAATGGCACGTGACAACAAGTCTTTGGGTCGCTTTAACTTAGGGGGCATCCAACCAGCACCCAAGGGTAAACCCCAAATTGAAATTACCTTTAGCTTGGACGCCAACGGGATCTTAAACGTGAAGGCTAAAGATTTAACCACTCAAAAGGAAAACAGTATTACTATTAGTGACAACGGCAACTTGTCCGAAGAGGAAATCCAAAAGATGATTCGTGATGCGGAAGCCAACAAGGAGCGTGACAATGTGATTCGTGAACGCATTGAGCTCCGTAACGAAGGTGAAAGCATCGTGAGCACGATTAAGGAGATTCTCCAAAGTCCCGAAGCGAAGGACTTCCCTAAAGAAGAGAAGGAAAAACTCGACAAGATTACCGGTGGTATTGATGCAGCAATTAAGGCCAATGACTACACCAAGTTAAAAGCCGAAATCGAAAACTTCAAGAAGTGAAGGGAAGAAATGGCCAAGAAGTACAACCCTAACGGGGATCAAGGTCAACCAGCACAATAATTACTGTTGCAGTAGATCAATAAAAAGAGGGCAGTTAAACTGCTCTTTTTTTATGTCTTATTTGACCTGTAATAATGGTTTATAGACGTCTTTAAGCACTTTTTAAACCATTTTTTCAATTAGTCTTATTTTTAAAATTTAAAAATAAAAACTTAAATTGCTCAACGTTACCAACCTCAGTTTTACCTATCCGCGCCACAGTCAACCGGCCTTAGAAAAGCTCAATTTTAGCCTCAAACCCAACACCCATGTAGCCATTATTGGCCACAATGGTTCGGGTAAATCGACACTGGTCAAACTGTTAGGCGGATTTTTAAAAGCACCGAAACAAACAATCTTTTTTAGGGGTCAACCCTTGGAAGAAGTTGGTTTTCGCCAAATTGGTATCTTACTGCAAGATCCCGACATGCAACTGTTGGGTGATACGCTGCACCAAGAGCTCATTTTTAGCTTGGAAAACCACGGGGTGGATCCTAAACAAATGGACCGAGTGATTGCTGATGTTTTAGCGGTTGTAGAACTACAAGGTAAACAGTTCACACCGCTCAGTAAGCTGTCGTTTGGCGAAAAACAACGGGCCGTGTTTGCTTGTTTACTGGCGGTGAAACCCGAACTTTATTTACTAGATGAAGCCTTTAGTATGTTGGATGGTAAGCTAGCTAGCAAACTAAAGCGGTTCATTTTTAAGGTAATTAAAGAACAGCAAAAAACAGTTATTAATGTTACCCATGACTTTAATGACCTCTTCTTAGCGGATGAAATTATCTTTTTAAGTAAGGGACAGCTGTTAAAACAGTTTTCACCCGCTGCCATATACAAACAGCTCCACTTGTTCCACCAGCACCACTTTACCCTCCCGTTTCCATGACTTTTGGCCCATGAAGTAGCGGATCATCTCCACCACGAAATGAAGGGTCCAATTGAGGAGTTGCAAGACGTTGTTGATTGAATATGCAAACACCTCAAATAATTTGATCACTGATTGCACCACAGTACCGTGGTTTAGCCAATAAGGTTAACCGCAAACTGATTCAAAGCAGCATTAAACACTACTTTTGGTACTGCAAACAGTTTGATAAACTGGTGCACCCTTTTTATTATTTAACAGCTAAAAAACACACCCCGCTGTTTAACCAGCAGTTAGTTGATTTAGCGCAAAGTACGCTGTATTTTTACAACCTTAGTGTCTTTGTTGATAAAAGCAATGCTGGTCAAATTATTAAAAACGTTACCGGTAGTGTGGAACCTAACCAAATTACCGTTATTTTTGGTCCTAGTGGCAGTGGCAAAACGACCCTAATTAAACAGTTAGGTTTAGTTGAAAATCCGACCTGTGGTTTTTTGAACTGTGGTAACTTTTATTACTTTGCCAACCAAAAACATAACCGTGCCACAAAGCAGTTCCAAAACAGCATTGGCTATGTGTTACAAAAAGCCGAAGAACAGTTTTTCTGTGATTCCGTTTTAGAAGAGGTGTTAACGGGAGCGATTAACCTCGGTTTGTGTCAAAAGGGTGATGTCAACTTTGCCAAAAAGTACTTAGAGATGTGTGGTTTGGACCACATTCCCCTAATTAAAAACCCCTTGGAGTTGAGTGGCGGACAAAAGAAACGCTTGGCATTGGCGAGTGTATTAGCCATGCAAGTGCAATTTCTCATTTTGGACGAACCAACGGTCGGGTTAGACCAGGAGGGTAAAGCACTTAAAAGTGCTTTACTCAAACAATTAAAACAGGTCACGCGCATTATGATTGTCAGTCACGACGTTGATTTCATTTACGAAACCGCTGACAGTCTGATTCAATTAGAGGCTGGTCAAATTGTCGACCAAATGAGTGTTGCAGATTTCTTTAACAACATGCAGCTTTTACAACGGTACGAAATTACCCCACCACTTGTGGTGCAAACCATTCAGTTGTTACAAGCAAAGGGTGTGCAGTTAAACGATCCCTTAGCCATTAAAACCGTACACGATCTGATTGATCAACTCAAACCGCTCTTCCATGACCAGTAAAAACTTTTTAAGTCAGTTACCACCCGTTTTAAAGCTGTGGTGGTGAATTATTAGCCTTGTGGTGGCCTTTCTCCCGTTAGGGCTACACGGACTAATTATTATTAATGCGATCTTCTTTGCGCTTGTGATTGTAGTGGAGCGCAAACTCAAAACGTTTGCCATTATCTTTGGCTGACTGTTATTCTTCTTTTGGTTTAACATTGTCGTCAACGGCTTTATTTTCTTACCGAATTCGAGTGCATTGGCCAGTCAAAATGAAAATTTTTTAGGTCATTTTATTTATTCAGGCGGTGAACAGTTTGGTGGGGTGAGTTGGTGGAGTGTCAATACCCGCTCTTTACTACGTTCATTGGTAATAGCACTACGAATTAGCATGCTGTTTGCCACGTCCTTTCTCTTAACTGCGTCCACTTCGATTTATGAGTTAGCGTTTGGGGTCGAACGGTTGTGTACCCCTTTGCGCTACCTCAAAATTAAAACACAACCGTTAAGCATCTTATTTGCACTGGTGTTTAAACTGTTACCCATTGTTAAGGGTGAATTAAAACGGATTAAACAAGCGCAAGCAATCCGTGGTTTTAAGTACGGTAAGCTAGCCTTTTTAAATCCAGTCAAACTCAAAACGCTCTTTATTCCGGTGTTATTGTCAACGGTCAAAAAAACCGAGGCAGTCGCGTTTGCGCTACAAGCCAAGGGTTACCAGTTGGACAATCCTAATAAAACGCACTATCTCCAAAAGTACAACCTTTGGGGTGGGATAGTCTTTCTGGGGCTTTTTGTCTTACTTAGTTGCTTATTAATGGTGAACAACTGACACTTGGTGTACTGAACCAATCCGCACTACAGCTTTACCTTTACCCACCAAAACTTTTGCTTTTTTAAGCAAATTTCCAGTCCACAACTTTTAGCTTTTTGGCAACTAGAATTACTCGCCATAGGTTAAAGTAGTAAAATATAAACTAATTAGAGGATTATGCTAGCAAAGAGTAAGACTATCCGTGTTGCTATCAATGGATTTGGACGTATTGGACGCCTTGTTTTTCGTGCACTTTTAAGCCAAAAAAATATTGAGATCGTTGCCGTTAACGACCTCACCCATCCCGATACTTTAGCACACTTACTAAAGTACGACTCCGCTCACGGTGAGTTTAAGAAAAAGGTAGTAGCTAAGGACAACACCTTAATGATTGACAAAAAGAAGGTGTTAGTGTTTAGTGAAAAAGATCCTGCTAACCTGCCATGAGCAGAACACAATATTGATATTGTGGTTGAATCCACTGGTCGCTTTGTTAGTGAAGAAGGTGCTAGTTTGCACTTGCAAGCTGGTGCTAAACGCGTGATTATTTCCGCTCCAGCTAAACAAAAAACAATTAAAACCGTGGTTTACAACGTGAACCACAAGATTATTAACGCTGAGGACAAAATTATCTCAGCTGCTAGCTGTACCACCAATTGCTTAGCACCAATGGTACACGTCTTGGAAAAGAACTTCGGCATCTTACACGGTACCATGGTAACGGTACACGCTTACACCGCCGACCAACGTTTACAAGACGCACCCCACAGCGATCTTCGTCGTGCCCGTGCTGCTGCTTGCAACATTGTACCTACCACCACTGGAGCTGCCAAAGCAATTGGCCTAGTAGTGCCAGAAGCTACTGGTAAGCTCAACGGTATGGCCCTTCGTGTTCCCGTACTAACTGGTTCGATCGTTGAACTTTGTGTAGCCCTTGAAAAGGATGCTACCGTAGAACAAATTAACCAAGCAATGAAGAAGGCGGCTTCCGCTTCCTTTAGGTACTGTGAGGATGAAATTGTGTCCAGTGACATTGTCGGCTCGGAACACGGTTCCATCTTTGACTCCAAGCTAACCAACATTATTGAAGTGGATGGTAACAAGCTTTACAAGGTTTACGCATGGTATGACAACGAATCCTCTTACGTAAACCAGTTGGTACGGGTAGTTAACTATTGTGCCAAGCTTTAATCATGGTTGACTTTAAAACAGTCCAAGCGTTTGACTTTCAGGGTAAAACCGTAGTCTTACGTGCTGACCTCAATGTGCCGATGAAGGACGGGGTCATTACCGACAACGAACGCATACTAGCTAGCTTAGACACGATTAAGTACCTCTTGGGTCACAATTGCAAAATTGTGTTACTGTCCCATTTGTCACGAGTCAAATCGCTCGATGACAAAAAGGGTAAGAAGTCACTCCAACCAGTAGCTAGTGCTTTACAAAATTTATTAAAGGACACCAAGGTTCACTTTTGTCCGGAAAACACGGGTGACAAGGTCAAAGTCGCAGTCAATCAACTCCCATTAGGGGAAATTTTGGTGTTGGAAAACACGCGTTACTGTGATGTGAATGAGGCTGGTGAAGTGGTTAAACACGAAAGCAAGAATAACGCTGAGTTAGCACAGTTCTGAGCATCATTGGGTGACATCTTTGTCAATGACGCCTTTGGCACCGCCCACCGCCGTCACGCTTCCAACGCTGGCATTGCCAAGTACATCAAAAACTCCTGCATTGGTCTTTTAATGGAGCGGGAATTGATCAACCTCTACCGCTTAATTAATAACCCACCCAAACCGTTTGTGGTTGTGTTGGGTGGCGCTAAGGTTTCTGATAAGTTACAGGTAGTAAATAACCTGCTCAAGATTGCGGATCATATTTTAATAGGTGGGGGCATGATCAACACCTTCCTCAAAGCTCTGGGTAACGAAGTTGGCACTTCCTTAGTGGAGGAAGACTTAGTCCAAACCGCCAAGCAAATCCTTGACAGTGACAAGGACAAGAAAATTGTCTTGGGGGTAGACCAAATGCTTCATGCTAGCTTTAAGGATGAACCAGGCGTGGAGTGTGTTGTAGCCCCCCAATGACCAGCAGAACTTCAGGGCTTTATGTCCTTGGATGTGGGTAGCAAAACAGTGGCCCTGTTTAGCAGTTACCTCGCCAAGGCCAAAACAATCTTTTGGAATGGTCCCATGGGCGTATTTGAATTTAGCAACTATGCTCAGGGTACCTTAGCAATTGGTAAAGCGATTGCGCAAAACCAACAAGCCTTTAGTGTCATTGGCGGTGGTGATTCTGCAGCCGCTGCTAAACAACTCCAGATTGCTGATCAATTTAGTTTTATTTCCACTGGTGGTGGTGCATCTTTAGCACTAATAGGTGGGGAAGAGCTAGTGGGAATTAGCGATATTCAAAAAAAGTAAATTAAAGTAAAGAGTAAAACTAAGTAAGCAGGTTTTTATGAGTGTTATTGATCTTTTAAAACAACGTGTTCAAAGTGCTGGTAAAAAGCCAGTGATCATTTTCCCTGAAGGTTGATCGCCAACCGTAATGGAAGCAGTTAACCAGCTCCAGCAAGCGGGTATTTTAACCCCAGCGGTGATCTTCCGCACCCGCAGTGAAGTACCAGCTGGTTTTAACACCGCCATCAAGCACTATGTGATTGAGGAAATGGACTTGACAAAGTACGCTAACTTCGTTTATGAAAAGCGCAAGCACAAGGGCATGGAAATGCGTGAAGCACAAAAGTTTGTCCGTGATGCCAGTTCCCTAGCAGCCACTTTAGTAGCACTCAACGAAGTGGATGGGGAAGTGTGTGGTAAGGAATACGCTACGAAGGATACTCTCCGTCCTGCTTTACAACTGTTAGGTACTGGTAACTTTGTGTCGAGTGTGTTCATCATGGAAAAGAATGAGGAACGCTTGTACTTTACCGACTGTGCTTTTGCTGTTTACCCTTCACCCCAAGAATTAGCAGTTGTAGCGGAAAACACCTTTAAGTTTGCCCAAAGTATGGGGGAACCAGAACTCAAGATGGTCTTTTTGAGCTATTCAACACTGGGCAGTGGTAAAGGGGAAGCGGTGGACAAAGTAGTCAGTGCGACCCAAATCTTCTTGGAAAAACACCCCGAACTCAAAGCTAATGTTTGTGGTGAATTACAGTTTGACAGTGCTTTTGTGGAAAAGGTACGCAAACAAAAAGCCCCTAATTTGACTTGGAATGGATCAGCTAACATCTATGTGTTCCCGAACCTAGATGCTGGTAACATTGGATACAAGATTGCGCAACGTTTAGGTGGTTATGAAGCAATTGGTCCAATTGTTTTAGGTCTAGCACGTCCTTTTAACGACCTTTCCCGTGGTGCCAGTGTCAGTGATGTCTTTAACGTGGGCATTATTACCGCAGCGCAAACACTTAAATAAATAAGTTAATCGAACTTAAAGTAGTCGTTCAACGCTTGACCCACAAACAGTGAAGCTGGTAGGTCATAAACCCTTGTAGCTAGTTGTTTGAGGTTGTCGGGTGCGAGGTGATTAGTTACCTTAACTACACCATGTTGAAACATTGGCAAGTCATTGTAAGAGTCACCGAGGACCATAATCTGGTTATCGGTGATTTTTACTTGTTGTTTAATTAGGTTTATCGCATGACCCTTTGATACATTAAGCGGTACTAGTTCAAACGAGTGTGCTGAAGTAATGACCAAGCGTTCTTGGTTAGTAAAGTGTTGCGCAATCACCGCCTTTTGCTGGTGCACTTCCTTAAAAAACCAAATGGCTTTAACTAGATTGTATTCAGTTTTGAGCCCATCTATTTCCAGATACTGGTTTTGGACAAATTCGCCTTCATAAAAAGCAAAGTACTGTTTGAAGGCCTGTGAGTCAGGAGCGTGGATATGATAAAAGTACACCTGGTCGTTGAGGCCATACAGAATGCAGCCATACTCGTGGTTTAATTGGTTTAACGTTTGGTTAATGTGGTCAATTAAGTCAAAGTCACTTAAAGACAAGGTTTGCTTGTTGAGGTAGCTATTGCGCTTTAAATCCCACACTACCGCGCCGTTGTTGGCAATTAAGTAGGGACTGGCTTGTTCAATCCCCAACTCCTTGTAAATGTTGCGCACGTCACTCGGTTTGCGTCCAGTAGCTACAACAAAGTTGGCACCACTCTCCACTAACTGTGCCACTGCTCGCTTCGTAGTTGGTTCAATTAAGTGCTGGTTGTTTTGGTAACGCAGTAAAGTGCCATCTAAATCACAAAAAAACCAGCTTAACCCGGATGCTTTACTTGTCTTTGTCATACTTAATTAAGCTTAATTTTTTTAACTGAACCGCTCATGATAGTTAGATTGTAAGTAAGTATTACAAGTACTAGTTTGCCAAAGACAAGTGGTTGGTGCAACTAGTTGAGGGGCGCTAAACCTTTCCTTAAAGCCAACTAGTATAATCTAGTAATGCACTATTGCAAAATCTAACCTGATTTAAATGGTTTTTCTCAAACGGTTTCGTGCGTATGGTTTTAAGTCATATGCTGACGAAATAACAATTAATTTTACCCACTCAATGACCGGTATAGTCGGTCCTAATGGTTCTGGCAAGTCCAACGTTGTCGATGCTTTGAAGTGGGTCTTAGGGGAACGCAGCATGAAGCACTTGCGCAGTAAGTCCGGTGATGATATGATCTTCTTTGGTTCTAAGGACAAGCCCGCTAGTAAGCTAGCGGAAGTGGAACTGACCTTTGACAATTCCCAAAAACTACTGCACGATCCCCGACCAGAGATCTCGGTGATGCGCCGGATCTATCGTGGTAGTGGTCAGAGTGAGTACTATATTAACGGCGAGTTAGTAACGCTAAAAGAAATTAGTGGGATCTTTGCTGATATTGGTTTGGAAAAAGGCTCGTTGGGGATTATTTCCCAGGGCAGTGTGTCGTGATTTGTGGAAGCCAAACCAGAGGAGCGACGTAAGATCTTTGAGGACGCTTCGGGGATTGGGCGGTACACTAAGCGCAAAGAAGAGGTTACCAACCAATTAGCGCGTACCGTGCAAAATCTCAAACAGGTCAGCATTGTTTTAAATGAACTCAAAAAGGACTTAAAGAAGCTTACCATTCAAGCGGACAAGGCCCAGCGCTTTGTCAAACTTAAGGAAGAATTAAAGGAGCTGGAGCTGAGTGTCTTGGTCGCAGATTACCTCAAGTCCCAGGGTGAGTTAGACCGCTTTAACCACCAAATTGGTTACATCGAACAGGACTTTAAACTACACGAACCGCAGTTACAACTGCTAGAAGACCAGCTCAACATCTTTAACCAGCGCTTTCGTGATGCTGATGAACAGTCCATCAAACTACAACAAGAACTGCAAGCGGTCTACCAAACGATTAACGAGTTGGAACAACGCAAGGCCGTGATTGATGTGCAGCTCAAAAACGAGTTGTCCAAAAAGGACGAAAAGCACAAAATCCAGGCGTTAAAAAAGTTAATCCGGGTAGACCAAGCGCAACTAGAAAGCTTACAAGCGCAAGTACTCAAAACAACCAGTGAAATTACCCTGTTAACCAATGAGTTGAGCACCGTCCAAACTGAGTTGGACACCACAAAGTTGAATCTTAACCAAAACAGTGCGGCGTTAGTCTACCAACAAGCGCAGCAAGAGTTTTTAAAAGCGCAAAACGAGGAGTGGGTCAAAACGAATCCGGCCCATGTTTTGGTCAAAAATGTCAAGGCCCTCACCGGTCTCTTAAACACGCTCAACACTTTTTTAAAGTTTGAAAAGCAGTACGAAAAGGCCTTGTTAAAGGCGTTGGGTAAATCAATTGGTTATCTGGTTGTTAACAACAACTTGGCGGCTTTAAAGGCAATTGATTTTTTGTTAACTAACCAGATTGGTCAAGTTACCTTTTTACCAATTGACGACATTGCCTTTGATACTAAGATAGTTCCCGAGCACATGGAAATTTTGCAACAACTCGATGGCTTTTTGGGTGTTGGTAGTGACCATGTGAGTTGTGATGAAAGGTTACAACCAATTGTTAATGCTTTATTGGGTCAAGTAATTATTGCCAGTGACCTTCAAGCCGCTTTAAAACTGTCCAGTTATACCTATAAGCTGTACCGCGTTGTCACCCTCAACGGGGAAACGGTGTACGCTGGAGGGATTATCCAGGGTGGTTATGTCAAGGACAACTTAAGCTTGTATAACCTCCAGGAAAAGTTAGCTTCTAGTGAAGCTAACATTACCCAACTAGAACATAACGAAAAGCAACTACGTACCAATCTCACTAGCTTAGAGACTAAACTCAACGAGCTCAACAAAAAGTTAAAGTACGAAGAAATCCTACTGGAAAAGTTTAACGAACGTGTTAACCACACCAATAAGGCAATTTTGAGCTATAAGATTGAGTATGAGCAGCTCACCAACGAAAGCTTTGACGGAACCCCGCACAGCTTTGATGAAACCAGATTGGTTGAATCATTAAACCGTGCTTGGGCTGAACGTGACGAACTCAATTCACAGTTAAAGCTCAACCAGGAATTGAAAGAAACACTGGCCAAATCGATTAAACTAGCCGAAGCCAAAACCGCTGACCTCCGTGCCCTTTTAGATGAACAACGCTCCCAGTTAGTGTTGGCACGCGAAGGCAAAATCCGCTTTGAAAACACAATCCACAACATTACCGACAAGATTAACGGTGGGTATAAACTAACGATGGAGTTTGCGATCGCTAACTATAACAAACCAATTAAGCTCTCCACCATGCAAGCGCAAAACAAGATTGCCAGGATGCAGAGCCAACTCGATGAAATGGGTCCAATTAACCTGGAGTCGATTGCTGAAATTGCTGATAAGCAAAAGCGCTTTGATGACATTAACGGTGAGTATGAATCACTGCAAACGGCGATTAAGGATTTGCAAACCGCGATTGGTGAAATTGATGAATTGGCCTGCAAGGAATTTGACGAGCTCATCCAAAAAGTTAATGCAGAACTACCTAAAACCTTTAACTACCTCTTTGGCGGTGGTTCGTGTCAAATTCGCTACACGGATACTGATAACGTCTTGTTGTCAGGCATAGAAGTGTTTGCTAATCCGCCTGGCAAAAATGTCGCTAACTTAATGTTGTTATCGGGTGGGGAGAAAACACTCGTGGCCTTGTCGGTCCTCTTTAGTATTTTGAGAGTTAGTGCCTTTCCTCTAGTAATTTTAGATGAAGCGGAGAGTGCCTTAGATCCGGCGAACGTGGAGCGCTTTGCTAACATTATTGGCAATTCCAGTAACAACACCCAGTTCTTAATTATTACCCACCGTCAGGGCACGATGATGAAGTGTGACATGTTACTGGGAGCGGCAATGCAGACCAAGGGAGTGACCAAGACGTTTGCCGTTTCTTTGGAAAAAGCAGAGCAGTACATTAGTAAAGATAAGCAGAACTAATTGTTATGAGTTTTATCCACAAGCTAATCCAGAAGTTTAAACCGAAAAAGAAACTGGTCGACCAAGTGCAACAAGCTGTCCAGGAAAAGAGCTTCTTTCAAGCCAACCAAAAGAGCTATTACCAGGGTTTAAACAAGTCGGCTAACAGCTTTGCCAATACCATTAATAAACTAGCAGCTAACTATGTAACGGTTAACGAACAGTTTCAAGAAAGTTTGTTTGAGGAGTTAGTGTTGCTTGATATTGGTTACCATGCGGCTACTAAAATCTGTGATGCGATTGTCCAAGAACTCAAACTACAACGAGTGAGTGATCCTCAGTTAATCCAGGAAATTATTGTCGATAAGTTAATTGTTTACTATATCCAAGATAAGTTGTTTGAAACTGATTTAACGGTTGAAGCTAATAAAACCAACGTGTATTTGTTTGTCGGGGTTAATGGTGTTGGCAAAACAACTTCATTAGCCAAACTAGCTGACCAGCTTACCAAGCAAAACAAACGGGTGTTAATGGTCGCTGGGGATACCTTTCGCGCTGGGGCAGTGGCCCAGTTAGCAGAATGAGCGCAGCGCATAGGTTGTGACATTGTTTTACCCAATCCCAAAGAGGAAACGCCAGCGGTGATCTTCCGTGGGGTGCAACAAGGCATTCAAAACGAATACGACTTTGTGTTGTGTGACACCTCGGGACGGTTGCAAAACAAAACCAACTTAATGAATGAGTTGAAAAAGATTTACCAAATTGTCCAGAAGGTGAGTAGCGCTAAACCCCAAGAAACACTGCTCGTTTTAGATGGTACTACCGGACAATCGGGGTTAGCACAGGCCAAGGTCTTTAATGAATTTACCGAGCTTACCGGGATTATCCTTACCAAAATGGACAGCTCCTCTAAGGGTGGGATTATCCTAGCGATTAAAGACCTGTTTAACTTACCGGTAAAACTGATTGGTTTTGGAGAAACAACTGCTGATTTAGCGGCCTTTGATTTAGAGCAATATGTACTGGGTCTTACCAAGAATTTAAGCCTCAACCATGAACCAAACCAAACTTAACCAGCGTTTAAAGCAACAGCAACTATTTGATATTTACGGGGAACTTTTAACCAAACGGCAAGCGTGTTACTTTAACGAGTACATTAACCTGGATTTGAGCATGCAAGAGATTGCTGATAAATACCAAGTTAAGAAAAGTTCAATCCACCAACACATCAAAACCTGCAACCTGATCTTTAACCGTTTTGAAGCGAAATTGCAGTTGTTTAAAAAGCAACAGCTCCGTTTAAAGTTGTACGAAAAAATAACAGATCCCCAATTACGCGAGCAACTTATTAAACTAAGGTAATGAAACCACAACTTTTAGCCTTGAAGCAGTTTGTGCAAACTGAGTTTGAAAAAGTTGATTTTGAGACCTTTCGCCAAAACTTTAATCGTTGTTTGGAACGCGAACAGAGTACCCTGTTAATTTATGAAGATGATGATTATGATGATCAGTCCTTCTTTTTAAAACCGATGCTCAGTGACGCCTTTTTTATTAGTAGTGAAGTGGTCAAACAACTGGATTTGTTAGCTGTTTTAGTGGACAATCCTAAAGGTGATGTCAAAAGTTGTTGTCAGAGCTTTTATGAAGCGTTAACCTTATTTATTTCAGCGCTGGCCATAACTAAGGGTGTTGATGTCGGGCGTTACCACCAGCAGTTGGGTAAGCGCTTTGGTGTTTTAACAGTTTACTAGATGCAAAATAAAACCGTTTTTGTCGGAATATCAGGTGGAGTGGACTCAGCTGTGAGTGCGCTCCTTTTAAAGCAACAGTACCGCGAAGTGATTGGCATTTTTATGGAGTGCTGGGACAATACACTAAATAACGACCAGTTAGGTCACCGCGCCTTTAACGAGCATAAGTCGGGTTGTTCGTCCAAAGAAGATTTTCGCGAAGCGCAAGCAATTGCCCAATTACTAGGAATCAAACTAATTAAGCAAAACCTGGTGGAACCGTACTGAAAGCAGGTATTTCTCCCTACCATTGATGCCTTTAAAAACGGGTTAACCCCTAACCCCGACATGTTGTGTAACCGTTTAATTAAATTTGGGCTAATGCGTGATTACTGCAAGCAGTTAGATCCCAACAGTGACTTTGCTACAGGGCATTATGCGGCACTTAGCTGGGACAACAACCAACCTTTACTGGCCATTCCCAAAGACAAGCACAAGGACCAAACCTATTTTTTAGCGCATGTCAAACCAGCGCAACTACAAGACGTGGTGTTTCCCTTGGCGCATTTACTGAAAACGGAGGTGCGGCAAATAGCGTTAGCACACCACTTTAGTGTGGCTACTAAAAAGGACTCAACCGGCATTTGCTTTATTGGGGAACGCCACTTTAGTGACTTCTTAAAGAATTATTTACCAGTCAAACCGGGGGTTATTTATGATTGAAAAACGCAGCGCCAACTAGGCAGTCATGAAGGGGTGTGATTTTACACCACTGGGCAGCGCAGTGGCTTAAATTTAGGTGGGCAAGCAGCACGGAACTTTGTCGTTGAAAAGGACTTAAAAACAAACACCTTGTATGTCTCGAGTGACCCAGAAGATTTACAGCGTCGTGGCATTACCCTTTCCCACTTTAACTGGTTGTACCAACCCAATCCATTGACCCAAACCGTTCTGGTACGGATTCGCCATGCCCAACCGTTAGTGCAAGGGCACATAACAGTACAACCAAACAACGTCGTGCAAGTACAACTAGATCAACCAATTGACCGCGTTACCAACGGTCAGTATGGTGTTTTGTATACCCAGAATGGCATTTGTTTGGGGAGTGGTATCATTACCGCTAGCCAAATCTAAATACGGTTTTCCTCTCACTTTTTGCAATAAATGTATGCCAAAAACGTTTTTCTAATTTATTTTTTGGCAAGCTAACCGGATTAACCCCATAATTACCACTAAAATAATGGCGTAATTTCGTTGTGTCACAATGGAAACGAAACTTAGTTTAAAGAAACGGTTGCAGCAGTTTTCCAAAAAGCAGCTCATAGCACTAATTATTCTCGGTGCGGCTGATGTTTTTGTAATTGCGGCCCCGTACTATATTAAGAATGTGGTGCCTAACTTGCACCTGTATTTAGGGATTACTGAAGATGAAGTGGCCACCTTAACCTCGATTATTGGTTATGTGACCTTAGCCACGCAGTTACCTGGTGGTTTTTTAGCGAACCGGTTTAGTTCGCGGAAACTATTGTTCTTGTCAGAAATTTCAACGGGTGTAATTACCTTTTGGCTAGCTACTAACATTCTTACTCGTGAAAGCCAAAAATCCAATGCCTTGTTTGTACAGTACTGTGTTATTTGGGGGCTTTGGGGTATTACTTCGACCTTAATCTTTTGAACACCACTGTGAAAGTTAGCGAGTCAACAAGCAACCCAGGAAAACCAAGCATTGGGTTTTGGTATTCAGGGCGCTGCTAATGGTGTTTGGGGTTTTATTTTTATTTTCTTAATTGCCTTGATTATTACAGCAGTAGCTTACCCAGCCGGTGGTGAAAGTAGTGCTAATAATCCCGCACCGTTTGCCATTTATGCCTTTATTATTGGTGGCATGTTGCTCGTTACTGGGTTTACCGTGCTGTTCTTTGTACCAGAAAAACCAATTGAAAAGTACGACAGTCATACCAGTTTAAAAACTGCCAAAAAGAACTTTGAACAGATTCTCATTACCTTAAAGAACTGGAAGTTGTGACTCTTGTCCTTCTTTTTAATGGGAATGTATGTCTTTCAAAGTACGTTTGCTTATTATCTTTTACAAATGATGCAAAACGCCTTTTTGGCACCAGTGATCTTAGGGACTGTACTGGGTGGTGTAAGGACGTATGTTTTGCGCAGTGCTGTAAGTGTGTACTTGGGCAGGTTAGCTGATAAGTTTAGGAGCTACATCCTCTTTTTAATGTTGTGTACAGGACTTGGCATTATCTTTGTCTTGATGTTTATTCTCTTAGGTTTTGGGCAAGTGGGCCAACAGCAAAACTATGCCTTGATTATCGTATCGGCGATCCTCTACATTCTCACCGGGGTGTTGTCTTGGGGTATGGTAACCGTTAGGTACAACCAGGTAGCGGAAATAGAGATTGGTAAAAACAACTATGCTTCTAGTGTTGGTTTACTTTCCTTTATTGGTTTTTCGACTGATGGTTGGCTCTACACGGTTACAAGTGTCGTGGGTAAGGCTTATACCCCAGACGGTCAGAAGAATACCTCGATTCAGGGTTACCAAATTATTGCAGCTATTTGTCTAGGAATAGCCCTGTTTGGTTTATTGTGTGGTACGATTGTCTTTTTGGTTAATACTTGAGAGTTAAAGCGCTTGGGTAAAACCGATTACCGCTGGAGAACCTTAGACAATGCTTAAACGACAACTTCTGCTAGCACACCGTGGGTACAGTGATATTGCGCCTGAAAACACCCAGCTAGCGTTTGAATTAGCGTTCCAATATCGCTTTGATGGCGTGGAGTTAGATGTGCACTTGACCAAGGACGGGGAGTTAGTGATTATCCATGATGAAACTACCACCAGAACAGCGCTAGTCGACAAAACAATCGAACTGGAAACACTCGCTAGTTTAAAGCAAGATGATCACAGTGCTTTCTTTAAGTTCAAAACGCAACCCCAGCCGATTATGACCTTAAAGGAGTTCTTTGATCAGTACTTAGATAAATTTCAACTAATTAACGTGGAAATTAAAACTGACCAAAAGGAATACCCGGGAATTGAAGCTAAAATTGATGCTTTGGCCCAACAGTATGGCAAAAAAGTAATTGAAAAGGTAGTGTTCTCCTCGTTTAACTTTGCTTCCTTACAGCGCTTGTATGACATTAACCCCAACTACCAAATAGCCTTTTTGTTTTGAACGAAAAAGCAGTTCCAAGCAGTTGATGCACTCAAAATTAAGCAAGTGTGTCAGTATCTCCATCCCTGAACAAACATTTACGAAAAGTTCCCGGACATGGTGTTGAGCTTGCAGTTACCTTTAGGGCTGTGAACGCTTAACAGTGAGGTTAAATTCCACCAGTTCCGTCAAGATCGAATGGTGTATGCACAAATTGCCAACAAGAAGTTTGAAGTGTAAGCTTGTTGCGTGGTCATCCTTGGTTTAAGGCAAACATTTACAATTAAACCAATGAAATGAACAACTGATAAGGTTAGACAAACCTGATTAGATTACTTTACTGCCAAGGGCCACTTAGCACTCCCTTCCAAATCGTTAATTCCCGTAAATGATCCTTCACTGCTGTGGATTAACTCCGGGGTAGCGACCTTAAAGGACTACTTTAGTGCTAAGAAAACACCACCGAGTAAACGGTTAGCCAACGCCCAGATTTGTCTACGGGTTAATGACATTGAAAACGTCGGTTTTACATCGCGACACCAAACGCTGTTTGAGATGTTGGGTAACTTCTCGATTGGTGATTACTTTAAGGAAGAGGCCATTGGCTTTGCCAATGATCTTTTAGTCAATCATTACCACTTGGATCCGAAGCGCTTTTACATTACAGTGTACCAAGATGATGAATTGACCTTTAACACCTGACTTAAACACGGTATTCCTGCAAGTCGGATTATTAAGTGTGACCGCGACCGCAACTTCTGGGACTTAGGTTTAGGACCATGTGGACCGTGTACGGAAATTTACTATGACCGCGGGGAGCGGTTTGATCCGCACAAGGTTGGTGAAAAACTGTTCTTTGAGGACATTGAAAACGACCGTTATGTGGAAGTGTGGAACATTGTCTTTAGTCAGTTTAACAATGATGGCAATGGTAACTACAGTGAGTTAGCGCAGAAGAACATCGATACTGGGGCCGGTATTGAACGCCTAGTAGCAATCTTACAGGACGCGCCGACTAACTTTGACACGGATATCTTCTTAAAGTTAATTGGCATTATTGAACAGCACTGTAAGCATAAGTATGATACCAACTTATACTTTAAGTTTGACCAAAAGTTAAACGAAGCGCAAAGTGCCTTTCGCATTATTAGTGACCACTTTAAGGCAATTACCTTCACCATTGCCGAAGGCGTATTGCCAGGACCCAACGAGCGCAGTTACATTGTGCGCCGGTTACTGCGCCGCGCTTTGTTGGCCTGCAAAAAACTGGACTTAGACTTAAAGTTTATTGATCCGATGGTCGATGCCATTATTAGCGTTTATGGGTCTTACTACCAGCAGTTGCAGGGGAAAAACCAGGTGGTGCAACAAGCAATCTGAAAGGAAGTTACGGCCTTTGATAAAACAATTAACTTGGGCTTAATGCTGTTTGAAAAGAGTATTGCTCATAATGCACTCAAACCCCAAGTAGCCTTCCAGTTGTACGAAACCTATGGCTTTCCGATTGAAATGATTAAGGAACTGGTGGATAAGCGCCAACTCCAGGTAGACTGAAAGGCCGTGGAACAACTGATGGAACAGCACCGTTTGATCTCCAAACAAAACAGTAATACGTTGAGCTTTGAAAAGCAAAATGAACACTTAGTGAACTTTAAAACAGCGAGTGAGTTCTTATACGAGGCTAATGAGATCACCGCCAAGGTCATTGGGCTGTTTGATGAACAGTACCAACCGGTGCAAAAACTGCACAACCAAAGTGGTTATGTGGTGTTTGACCAAACGGTGCTGTATGCCACATCAGGCGGTCAGCGTTATGATGAGGGGTACTGTATTAACCACAGCCAAAATGATCAAAGAGTAAGCTTTCAGGGCGTGTTTAAAGGCCCTAATAAACAACACTTCCACTTCTTTTTAACTGGTAGTTTTCAACTAGGTGACAAAGTGATCCTAGTACATGACGGTAAGTGGCGCCAACTAGTGAAAAACAACCACAGTTTAGAACACTTACTGCACGCGGCATTGCAAAAGGAAATTGACCCCTTGATTAAACAAGACGGCGCCTTTAAGTCAGCGCAAAAAGCTACCATTGACTTTAATTTTTCGCGAGCCTTAACCTGAGCCGAACTGGAACGGGTGGAACACAGGATTCGACAAATTATTCAACAAGACATTCAGCGCGAAGAGATCTTTACTGATCTAGAGGGTAGTCAAAAACTTAATGCGATTGCCTACTTTGAAGAGGAGTATTCGAACCACGAGTTGTTACGGGTAATTCGCTTTGGTGATTTTAGTGTCGAGCTTTGTGGTGGTACCCATGTGGAACACACTGGTTTAATTGAGAACTGTTTTATTACTGATTACTATGCTCGTGGCACAGGGCGTTGACGGATTGAAATCATTAGTAGTAACGAAACAATTGCAGCTTACCTCAATGAGCAGAATGGCAAGTTAAGTGAAACCATTAACAGTTTACACAATACACTAAACAACATTGCTAACCCCGCTTTGAACAAGCAAAAAACTGCTTTAACTAAGCAACTAAATCACTTTCACTTGCCGCAAGTAATTACTGATTTACGTAAATGCCAAGCTTTACTAAATGAACTCAAAATAACGGTTAATGAACTGAAAACGGAAGACTTTAAGTGGAAGCAAAAGCAGTTAGCGGAAAAGATCAAACAGGAATTGTTAGAGCTAGCAAAGCAAGACAAAGCTTATGTTCTCGCTAGCTTTGCAGCAGTTGATCCGAAACTGTTATCACAAGTAGCCCAAGCAGTCTTGAACCAACACAAAAACAAGCTGTTTGTACTCCTCAACCAATTCAACAACAGTCCGTCCTTTATGTTATTAGGGCAAGATGTTTCTAAATGTATTCAGCTTTTAAAAGCTCACTTTGAACTTAAGGGTGGGGGTAGTAATAACTTCTTTAGGGGTTCGTTTAACGAGTCGGTGGATGTAAGTAAACTACAAGCTATCCTCGATACCCTTCAATAGTGCAGTACATTTTAGGCATTGATTTTGGTTTGAAGAGAATTGGTACAGCACTAGCCAATACCATTGACCGCTTTCCAAGTCCCTTCCGCGTGTTTGCGGTACAAAATAATTTGCAACAAGCCGTTAATACCCTTTTTAAGGATTTAAAGCAAGCTGGTTATGAATTAGTGCAAATAGTGATTGGCTTTCCCCACTTCCACTACCAGTCAAGTATCCAAGTGAGCATTCACAAGTTTGTGGAACTAATAAAAACCCGCTTTAATGTACCAGTAACACTCATTGATGAAAGTGGTACTACGAGTGAGGTAAAAGCTAACTTGCAGGAATTAGGCTTAAAAAACAGAACCTTTAAAAAGGCCAAGGACACCTTAGCGGCTACCTTAATCTTAGAGCGTTTCTTAAACCAACAAAAACCCAATTAACTACCACAGATGGCGCTGTCACACTTTGAGTTTGTTTAACCGTACTGCCATTAAAATGACTTCAAACACCATTAAGTAAACCATTAAGGGTAAGGTTATTGTGCCCAATTCAGAGTACTGTGCTCGCTCAAAGAAATTGTTAATTCGCCCCCCAATAATCGAACCACCAAAGATCCCAAACACAACTAAGTCGCGGATGGCATTATCAAAGCTATCACTTAACGTATTTAACAGTTGGGGCTTAGTGGTTGGTATGAGGTAATTTCACAAGATGTAAAACCTACTAAAGCCGTGGTTCTGCATGTTGTTAATTACCCCTTCGTTGGCATTATCAAAGTTAATCGTTATCAGTTGACCATAACTAGCAGCACTGTGGATTGCTAAAACAAAGATAATGGTAGTTTCTGGGCGAAAAATAATTGGATCAAATAAGCGGAACAGTAAGACACTGGGAATTACCCTAATCACTAAAAGTAACAGTTTTAAGCTAATTGAGGTTATAGTGGAAAACAGCTTTGATGCTAAAAAGCCAAACAAGAGTGCTAACACAAACACTAAGGTAATTAAACTAATCGCTTGAGTTGTGAGTTTTAACAACATTAAAAGTGGGTTAATGTTAGCGTCTTCACTAATTAAAAAAGCTGTTTTTGTTTGAAAGAACTGTTTAAAAAAGTCAGCCACAAACCCTGGCGCTTTAACCGTATAGTCCAACTGTACTAAATTAGCCAAGGTAAAAGCCGCTAAAACCAAAGCTAGGATGTAAATCATCACTTTTTTTCACTTTCTCTTTTGCAGTGTTTTAGCTTGTAAAAAGTAATCACCGGCTTGGCTCTGTTTTTGTAAAACAAACTTAGTTAACAGAAAAACACTCGCTTCTAAAAACAGTAAAAAGCCGATCAAAGTTAACATCGGTATTAAAACTAAGTTAAGCTGCACTGTGCCCCCTAGAGGTGTGGCAATGAGCTCACCAATTCCAGTAATGCCAGCAATACTCAAAACTGTTGTTCAGCGAAAGTTAGCTTCCAAGCTGTAGAGCAAAAACAACCATAAGCGCTCAGCTTGGGAAATAACAACGGTATTCCAAAAAGCTTTGAATTTATGTATATATCTAGAGCTTTGGTTAAAAAATTGTTTTAAAGCACTGTTTTCAAAAAAAGCAGTTATGTACTTAGTGCTTCACAATCAACTAAACCAGGTAATCGTTAAGGTTGCTGTTAGTTGTTTGTTAAACAAATTGTTAAACAAAAAAGCAAACACAAGTACTGGAAAGGAACGCAGAAAAATGGTGAATAAGCGAGTTGGTAAAGCGATGTAAAGTGGCTGGATTTTAAAGGCAGTGAGGTACGAAAACCACAGGGCTATGACAAATCCCAAAATACTACCACTCACGACATAAAAAATGGTTTGCAGTAGGTAAGAGCCCAAAAAGTAATCACGTGCTGTGTCAGGGGTGAATAACCGGATAAAATTACGACTAAAATTCCTAAAACCAGATACGTTAAAACCGGAAAAGTTATCGATAAAGCTGTAGATAATAACAACTAAAACAATAATCGCTAAAGCTAACTTTCAATACCAATTTCAACGCTTTTGCTTATCTGATATTTGATAGAAAAACAAGCTAGTCATGATAAATTTGCATTAACTTTTGTTTGGTAAGCTTATTTGTAGCTTGATCTAAAACTAATGCCTTATTTTTTAGAGCAATAATACGGTCACTGTATTTGAGCGCAAACTCAACATCATGGGTCACAAAGATTAAGGTCATTGCTTTTTGGCGCGCAAATTGGGTAATTAGTTCCATGATTTTGTGCGCATTGATTAAATCAAGTCCAGTAGTGGGCTCATCAACTAATAAAACTTGGGAATTGGCAAAGAACAATTTAGCTACTTCCACACGTTGTTTTTGACCACCTGACAAGTCCTTAATAATGTAAGTGACATATTCCTTTAGGTTAACCTCTTCAAGGATTTGGATAATTTGTTCTCTTAGCGATTGAGGTTCCACTAAAAATAACCGTTGTCACCATTTCAGGTTATTTTTCGCTTCCCTTCAAATGGCGTCATAAACGAAGTCAGTGTCGATTAAATTAGGTACTTGATCTAAAAAACTGAACTGTTTTTTTAATTGTTTGTAATCCTTGTTATTAGAAGCAATACCATTGAAATAAATGGTTCCCTTCGAAATTGTTTTGGTGTTAGTAATGCAGTTTAAAAGACTAGTTTTACCAACACCAGATTTACCCAACAAGCAAATGTGTTCACCAGGTGAAATTGTAAAGTTAATGTTTTCTAAAAGTGGTGCTCCGTTATATTTAAGGGAAACTTGATCAAAAACTAAGACTGGATTAACCATATGTTTTATGAATTACATCCAAGATTTCTTTGTTAGGGTCCGTAATCAAATTGTAACCGTTGTAACCATATGAAGGGCCATAAATATCTTGTTTTGTTTTAGCTAGTTCCACAAAAACTTCAGCAATTGCTTTTTGATAGCGATCACTTAAAGTATCACTTACAATGCCAATGTCATACAGCATTGGATCAGTATAGGTTAAGATTTCGACTTTATTATTTTTATTATTGCTTTTTTCTGAATCACCTTTGCCATTATTTTCTGTTGGTGTATAAAAGTGATTAGTTGCATTCTTGTCGTTGTGAGTTCAAGCAAAGGAATTAGCATCATCAAAGACAATTTTGATTTTATTGTCTCTACCTATTTCTCGACCTCTAACATTAGCAAACTTATCAGGGTTTTGGTTAATTGCATTTTGCAAACCGGGGTAACTAGAGCCAAAGTGCTTTCTTAATAAAAGATCAGGTAGTTGGAACTTTCCAGCTGAACCACTTGAGCCATGACCGATGCCATAATTCATGAAATCACTTCATTTCTTTTGATCTCAAGCTTCTTTAATTTTTTTAATTTCTTCCTCACTACCTGTGATTAAAATCATGCCTCTGTAGAAATTGATTAGTTTGTTTGTTTCATACAAAAAGTTATAGCGGCTACCGGTTCATTGTTGTGCGGTATCTTCTCAATCTTTATATGGCGTTTTTGAAAATAAAGTGGTCATTTTTTCTGCTTTAGATTTCAACTGACCGTCACTGTAATAATCTAAATTGGTGTCTTCCTTAAATGCATCAGTTTGAGTTTGAAGAATAAGATTAAATCCTTCTATTCCGTTATCTTTAATACTTTGAGAATTAACGAAAGCAAAGTCAGCTTTAGCAGTTTGAATGTTGCTAATTTTGGTAAAAGAGTCATCAATAATGTTGAAGCTAACGGTAACCTTTTTATCTAGTTTTTTACTTAAATTATTAGAGTAAAGTTCAAAGAACTTACTAATAGAAGCATCAGCGTCGTGATCGAGTGAAATGTTGAAGATGAGGTGATTACTTTCACGTCTTGCACAGCTAACAAAAATGGTTGCGGGAATGATAAGCGGTAAAAATTTCAAGAAACCCTGGAGCAGTTTTTTTCTTTTTAACACTACTAGCGAATTAAACTTAATTCAATTATGAAATTGCTGCTTTTCTTATTTTTTGAGCTTAATAAATGCTGAATTTTCTATATGCAAAAAACGATAAAAAGCTTTTTTAATTTTGCTTTGAAAAATGGTCTGTAATCAAAGCGAAATCACTTTAAAAATTGTTGCTTTTTTGAATTTTTCACAATAAACAAGAAATTTATTTCTTGAATCCTTTTTATTTCAAATTTGTTTTAAAAGAACTTTTTAAATGCTAATTATTCCCGCTGCTCCGCTCTTCTTCTGTTACCCGCTTCGGGGAAATTGGCACTGTAGTAATACGGCACGGGGAGGTAGTGCGAGGCGGTTTGGTTCACTTGACTTTGGTGTTTGAATTATCATCGGAGGTCGACTGGGCATTTTCGCGCGCGGACTTCAGTTCACTTTCGTTTACAATCCCATACACAAGCAGTTGATCGGTGCGCGATGGCAAGCGCGCCTCGTCCAACTTAAAGTTAAAGTTAAGGCCCAACGCATCAAACACGGTCACCCCATCATCCCCATAACTGTTGAGTGGACTGGCATTAATTAAGGACGCAATTTTGGCGGAAGCCTTACTATCATCCTTAACGGGATACTTGGTCTGCACTTCTTCGTTATTCTGACTCCCCCCTTTCATCCCACTCACCGGGGTCACATAGGCAAAGGTGTCGAGCAGGGTAAACAAGTCGTTAATCGGGCCGTTCAGTCCGGCCGTGTTTTCCACCAGGTTGTTGTACCCCCCAGCACTGTCCAACCCGGCCGTGGTCGACCAGGCGAGCGCTTGGTCTTTGGTGGAAGCGTTCGAATCAGTCGTCATATCATACCCCACCGCGCCCGCTTTGAAGGCCGCAAAGACGAGGTGGTCTTGGACAACGTCAAGGCCAGTGATGAGGTAGGCGGGTTGGGTGAGGTCTTGGGCCTTCAAATTCGAATTTTTGGAATCCGAATTGGAGTCATCTTTAAACCCCAACTGGTTTTCAACGAAGCTTTTTTGAACTTCAGTGCCGAAGTTCAAATGTGTCTTCGCTCATCAAGTCGCACTCCCGGACGTGGTTCGCTCATCCACGACCCAATACCACAAACTCGGTACCGCGTTTGAACCCATCACAACGATCTGGCCATTTAAGTAAGCGAGTTGGGACGTGGAGGTATGATAGAGCTGTGTTATTACATTCGGCAAATCTTCATTTGTAGAAGACGATTGCCGGGTCGCTGCTTGGACTGAAACACCACCACCAGCACGGGTAGCGATTCCAGTACTTGGTTTACCAGGTCACGTTTCCAAAGATGGCACTATCACACCCATCTGGTGCAAGGCCTGGGCGGTGTTTAAATATTTTTGGAATTTGTTGTCGGTTGTGCCTTGGCCTTGAAAACCAGAAGAGTCACTTTTTTGGACAGCAACAGTAGTGGAGCGCTGGGCAAGCGATACCAATCCACTGTTATGACCTGATTGCTGACTGTCTGTGACTGCAGCCATTTGACTCCCGGTTGAGCTCACCAACGGGGCATCTCCTTTGGCCTCACTCGCCCCGGAAGTGGTTCACCCATCTTTATCCTTCCCCTTGCCATCCTTCGTCGAATCCAGGGGTTCATACACCGGTCAAGCTTCATTTAACTTCCGGTACGCGCGGCCATTGTCGAGCTTAAAGCCGGTGACGGCCTTGAGGGCGGGGTTGTTGGTGAGGTTTTTTTGGGAGGCTTGTTGGTTTCATTGAGTGGTTTGTTCCAACCCATGCACCTTGTCCTGAGCAACCCCATTCACCCGGGCTAACCCCGCATTGGGCGTGTAAGGGGTCACGGGTTGTTCGACGAGGAGGTCTTTTAAGGTGGTGTAGAGGGAGCCCTTACCATTGGAACCTTGATCGTCGGAACCCTGACTTTCCTGCTTAACGTAGGGCAACGCCAACTTAATCTTCCGTTCAAACACCCACGTGGCCTTCGGGGCGGCTTTAAAGATGAGGATGTAGCTGGCGAAGTCTTCTTGGGTGGAATTAGATGAAGTTCCTGATTGATCGCCAGCTTGCTGTAAGGCTTGTTGGGACTTGGTGGTATCAAAACTAAGGGCATTTTGGTCTTGGCCATTACTCTCAGTGCCTTGTTGGCTCGAACTATCTTGAAACTTCACCCTGACCAACGCTGAACGGACCAGCGCCACCAACTTGGTATCCTCCACCCGCTTTCAGTCCACGAGTTCGTATGAGGGGTGTAAATTGGCCGCCTTCACTACATCCAGCCCCCCATTGAGCGGTGTCGTAAAGGGCGTGTAGGGGGTGTACTAATATAACCTATAGACCTATTTATTAATTTTGTTAGTTAATTAAGACAAACAAATCCCAAACACCAAAAGCGCTTGCTCGAACCAGGTGAGGTTGCCAATGTTGGCGAAGTACGCTTCAAACGGGAGGGCGATCGGGGCCGACTTGTCGGAGTCAGCTTCCTTTTGAAAGCCCTGCTTGGTGTTTTCGGAGTTATCCACATCAAACCCGGTCTTTTCGTTATCCGCGACCGTCTGCCCGCCATCAAACCACTCGGGGTGGCGGCGCGGGTTGAAGAACCCGGTGGTTTGGAGCAAAACATCGCGCGCCTTTCAGTCCCACAAACCGTGGTGGTTTCACTTGGGCGTTCTTCAACTGGGCGGATAGTTCGCGGTCATCACCTTGGGATCCAAGTGATCAACGCGATCAATGGCGGTACGGTTGCGCGCATAAGGCGCATCGTACAGGATCAGGATCGAGGCGGCGAATTTGGCGGGGTCGTTGTGAATTTGCTCAGTCGTTAACCACGGGGTTCAGGGTCCCGGATTACTTGGGGTGGATCCTTGAGTACCTGATTGACCAGATTCCGAACTGGAGGTGGTACCAAAATCGTCCGCCTTGAGTTGGACTTGCTGGTTGTTATTGGAGCCCCGTTTAATCGGGGCGTTGGCGAGGTTGTTGGTTTCAAGTTCGATCTGACCATTGTCCTCCGAGTCCGATTTCTTTTTCATCGCCACCTGCAACACCTTGACTTTGTTTTCATTTGACGAACCCCTACGTTGGGTGGTGGTGGAAGTACCTTGGGTGGATCCACCCGCTTGACTTCCCGCCTCCCCACTTAAATATTCCGAGGACTTCTGGTCGTCTTTTTGGGCATCCTTCACCTTCAAGCCAAACATTGCCCCGGTGGTTGAAGTATTTTGACCATTCTCGGTTCGCTGCTGTGGTAAGCCCAACCCCCGCTGCAACTGCTCATAGTACACCACGCTGCGAGGCACGAGTAAAACGGCAAACCGATAAGGATCGGTGGGGTTAAAACTTTAATCTTTTTGGCGGTTTTTAAAAACCAACTCAATTTATTTAGTGGGAGCAGAAAAACGAAAATTTTGTGTTGAAAGCCTGATTTTCTGTTCCCACACTTATTTGATTAATGTGTTCATTTTTTATGTCTTAATTTACTTATGTTAACGTAATGGCTTTCAGCACATTTGATTTATTTGTTTTAAAAAGACTAAAGGTCATATATTTTTTTCATTCAAATCACTAACAGTTACAACTTGCTGTTAGTTTCAAAATCGTCAAAAAGCCGTCTGTTTTTTTCACCTTGGGCAGATGGCTTTTTTTATTTATGTGAATAAAAATGTCAAAAGTAAATTTTCTAAGTTAAAAAAGTTCTTTTTTAAGAAAAAAATCAACCGAAAATTTCAATGAAGTTCTTTTTTGAGCGTGCTTTTCCAAAAAAAGCAGAATTGATGAACTATTTTTACTGTTGATGCGCAAAAAGAAATTTTTGTCAAGGTTTGCTTTTGGTTCTTTATTTTTGTTATGTGGAACAATTTTAAGCGCTTGCACTGGTATCCAAGCTGATCTTAGAAATCTTATTAAAGAAGCCACCGGTAAAGACATTGATTTGTCTAAATCAATTAAAACTACAGATGGTAAAAAGAACATAATAACTTCTTCAAAGAAGTCTTACGAAGTTAATCCGAAAGATACAACAAAATTGTTGTTAGACGCATGAAAACAAAGTTTTGAAGAGGGTAAATTAGGTATTGCGGAACTTGCTTTCGATCAAGCAACTAACCCCACAAAAAATAGCGATTTTAAAATGGAGCGGAAAGTTGAGTATTTCAATATGGAATATAAAAGCTTTAGTGACTTTTCAGTTAATGCTAGGTTAAGCTATATCTTTAATTGGTATGGGAGTTATTTTGGAGAAAAAAGTTTCACTGCCAATAATGGCGGTAAGCATAATTTCGATCTTTTCCTTAGTATTAAATCTCATTCAAAAAAACAATTTACAGAAAAAAGTTTCATTGTTAAAGATGAAAATTTTCAAGATCAAGATAAAAGTCAACAAATAATTACAGAATGGATTCAGCTTGATCTTTCACTGATTTGATCATTAAAAGGACAAGATGAACTTAGCAGAAAAAGTCTGGATAAAATTTTTTTAAAAGACTATATTACTTACAGTGCTAACGAAAAACAAATTAATTTATTCACCTACTTACAGCATTTGATTAAGTAATTCATCGTGATTACTTACTTATTTGTATTTGAATAAAATTTAATCATTTGCTTTTTTAAACAGTTAACTTTTTATCTATAAAAAAATACCAACAGCTTGTTTTTAAGACTAATTGCTAGTATTTTTATTTTCAGCCTAAAACTATTTGGGTGGATCAATTTTGTCCAAACGATCACTCATTTTTTGCAGCGTTTGCAAGATTAGCTTTAAGGTTTCTCCCTGAGCTTTAATTTGCTCACCCTGAGCTTTTTGCTCCACTTGAAGTTCTCTAATTTGTTCGCCCTGTTTTTCAACAGTTTGAGTCAATTTGTTGATTTGTTCACCTTGGGCGGTCAAAGTGGTTTCAATCTTTATAAGTCGTTGGTCGTTTGAGTCTTTGTACTCGTTGAACTCTTTACGCGTTACGTATTCCGTGTTCACTGGGATAATCGGTTTGTTAAGTTTAAATTGTCTATTGAAACTGCCAGAGAATTCCACACTGTTGTTTTCTGGATTAATGATGTATCATCCCGAAAAAGTGCCCTTTTTGGTCTTTTTCATCATCTCGTTAAATTCCTTTTCGTTATAAAACGGAATTTTCTCTTTCATTAAGCCATACCTCCTTTCTTTGAAAGAAAGAATTTAAATGAATTTGGGAGCTTAGCTTGAGCTTGCATTAGTAACACCGCAAAGGCGTATTTTTTATTTGTTTTCATTGTTGTGTTTTCACTAAATAAATTGACCGGTTTATTGAAAAGCGCCAATAAAACTTGCAAAAAGTTTGGACTAAACAAAGGAACAAGTTGCAATTGGTCTTGTTTTAAAAAGCGGTGAAAACTCGCTAATTTAACTAATTTCATACTTTTTGGGTATTCGTTCACTAAATTGCTTTAAGTTAGTAAAGACACCAAAATAAATTCAAAACTTTTTTCAAAAAAGTTCTTATTAATAAGAAAAGTTCCTATTAATAGTTAGTGACCCACTCACCCGTTCAACGGGGGAGAGATCCACGCCAGATTGACCTGAGCTTGAGCCCTGCGTGGTACCCCCACCACTAAGCACACTGCCGAGGTTACCACTCATGGCCCCAAACACCGGTGTCGTTGTTTTGAGCGACTGGGGCTGGGCTTGGGTGGAATTTTCTGTACCAAATGATTGGAGCATTCTGGCGCGAACCTCGTTGGGGTCCAACAGGTTTTTAAGATCGTCGTCTAACTTGTCGGATTGGGTAACTTTCTTAGGTTTAATCAAATGCAGGTAGGGGGAACTGTTAGTGGATTGGGTTTGGCCGGAGCTCGTGTTTGGCTTGTAAGCACTCGCTTCCACCACACTCACCTGAAACGCCAAAGCATTCGGGTGCTCCGGTAAGGCAGCCCCTGTTGCGGTGGTGGTACCACTTGTAGCTGCTTGCGACTCGGACACCGCGCTGTGAGTTTGATCCGCCCACACCCCCTTGAAATCCCACACACTCTCGACCCGGCCCAGCCGGTTGACCCAACTGCCACGAAAGGCCGCTCAGGGCCGGGGGGCCCAAATTAACTCCCGTTGCGTCGCTTCACTCACATCCAAGCCCTTTAACTGCAAGCCGAGGTACCCCGACCGGGGTTTGACAAAGTCGGTGAAGGTGACCAGCCACCCGCCGAGCTGGAAGCTCACCGTGGTGCCACTGACAACGAGGTTACCAACGTCCTGGGGCGTTCAAGCCAACCCGGGGGTGATCAGCACAGCCTTTGAATCATTATTTTGTTCGGGAATTTTAAAACCGATACCGGGGACGGTTGTACTGTTTTGGTTCCCCGAACCACCCGCTCGTGTCGTGCCAAAATAGGTTTCAACTAAGGCCGGATTCAACAGCCCATTCACCTCACCGTAAGCGGGGAGGTTCAGTTTGGTTTGGTCCGACTTTAAGTCGGAGTACTTTCATTTTTGGTGCTCCGCCTTAAACTTACTGTTATCATCTTGGCCACTCTTATTCACCAACACCGGGATGCTGTCCAACAGGCCGCGGAGGAACAGCTGCACCCGCTGCGCGTTGTTCTTGTTGGTGAATGACAGCGCGTTCGGTCAGTCGGATGTGGGGGTGATACTTGGTGGCAAATTAGCATAATGGGTGTCGTCGCCTTGACCCGTATCCACAACACTTAAACTATCCCCACTCTTACTAATCTTATCCTGCTTCAACGAGTCGGGGTTGCCCGCGGAGGTACCTGAAGAACCACCCTGCTGCCCACTGCCCGTAGCGCTTTTAAAGGTGGTGTGGTTTTCGTCACTTTGTCCGTTCTTATCATTCCTTCACCCCGCGCCGGTTCAGAGCAGGAGGTTGGCTTGGTCGAGGGTGGGTCATTTGGAGCCGCCTGTAGTCGTCGTCTGACTGCCACCAAGCGTGGCTTGGACGTTGGCTTTGAGGCCAACGCCGACATTCGAGAACGTCGGGAGAAAGGAACGCGAACCACTTGTGTTCGTACTAGTTCCGCTGGACGACCCCGCGCCGGTTTTAGGCGCGGTTATATCATCCACGCCCCGGTGGTTCTTCCCATACCTGTACCCATTCCCAATCCAGGGCACGTAATCCAACACCTGGTCAAGGAGTGCCCCCGCGAGGTTGAACCCGGTGGAGAACCGGGAAAGGGTGGGGGAGAAGTGGGATTAACCCCTTCTGTATTCTTGACCTAATTGTTGTTCAAAATCTTTAAAGAACTTATTAAAGTCAGCTTTAGAGCTTACAGCACCACTAAAAGCAGCGACAATTGTGTCACGGAATTTACCAGAACGGAAATCACTTGGATCACTGTAACCAACTAACTTACCATCGTTTACATCTTTCAAGATCTTATAAGCGTCTTTAGTTTTGCTGTGTTCGTCTTCACTTTGTTTAGTAAACGTTTCACTGTAAGGTAAAACATAACCAGAGCTCTTAGCAAAGTATTGTGCTGCGGTCATTTGACAATTTTGGCCATTCTTATTTCCCTTACTATTTTCAGGTCAAGTTTCTTTTTGGTTAATAAACCAGTTGATAAATTTTTGGGTTTCAGCGTTTTCCTTAGCGTTAGCATGAACACCAATAATACTTGGACCCTGAACGGTAGCGACAGCTTGTGGATCAGTACTCTTATATTTTTGTGGATGGGGCAGAATAATGCCCTCTTCGCTTTGCAAGGTGTTGATCTTGTTTAAGGTTTTTAAAGTAGCGTTAACAATGATTTTGCTGGTTGACTTATCACCGTTTAACTTACCAACATCAAAGGTATTGTTGTTGTCAATGTCCAAATTAGATGTGGTGATGTAACCAATAACCTTATCTGAACTTTGTGTAATTTGAACTTGATCAGAAGCTGTAAGTGATCGTGCTTGTGGTTGGGAGGTTTTATTATCTTTTGCAGCATTTTCTAAAGCCGAAATTAGTTGTTGATTGGTAATAGCAAGCGCATTTTTACCCGCCTCTTTACCACTAGGAACGCTGCTTTTGTAAAGCTCAATCGTTTCACTGGTCTGGTTATCCTCATCTTGCCCACTTTGTTCTTTGCCATTACTTTTACTTTTAGTAAAACTACCTAGAAGGGTACCATTACCATTTTGGCTATTTGTAGGTGCCTTAATTTCGTAAGTGTCACGTGGGTACTCGATTGCTTTCTGGCCAAATTCCAAGCGTTTAGCGCTTTCACCAGCAAAAGCAAAATTGTAACCAGAACTGGAACCCACACTAAAAGCTAACTGGTGAAACTTTAAGAAGTTACTGGAATAAGCACCACCTTTATTAATGTACAAACCGTTAGAGCTAATTAACTGCTTGTAATCGTTAAAGACCTTTTGCAGATTATTGTAAGAACTACCCTTTTCGAGTAAATTTCTAAAATTACCCCGACCATTCTTTACATTAAAGAAGAACTTATCATAGTCTCCACCACCAGCAGCAAAGGTAGCGGAAAATAAAGCACCAGAGACGCTGTCAACCCCAAAGACACCTTGCAGTTCGGTAGCTTTCTTAGATGCTTGATTTTTAATTTTGTCTGGGAACGAATTGGCTACCCGCGTGGAAAAGTCTAATAGTTCATTTCAGTTTTCAAAGACACTAGCCTTAAAGGTGTAACCCTTCAGTGTGTGGTTACCCTCTTCCTTGTATTCACCCCAAGTCTTTTTGATTTCGTTATCGCTATTTTCTGCATCCTGAGAATTATCAGTGCTAGTACCTTCAGCTGCCTGTTTTAGCTGGAGTGAGCTAACAGCGTTTTTTGGTTGTGGACTTGTTTGAGTGCTAGTTGTCTTACCATTAGCCTTAGCAGCGTTTTCGATTTTTTGTCAAAGATCTTTGGTTTTTTGATCATTCATGTCGATTGCCATGGTACCTTTTTGAACAGTGGAAAAACTACCTGATCTTTTAATCATTTGAGCACCGTTTTCCTTCTTCTTAGCACTGTTCAAAATATAGTGCAATACCGGTCCGTTGAGCACCATTAATTCAGTGGAAAGGGAAATGGGAATTGCATAAATCCCCTTTTGTCGTACACCACCAATTCGCTCGTTAAAGCTCAAGAAATTTTTCGAAAGGAGCTTGGTGTCAACGTTATCCAATATTAGTTGCATGTCACTTGTAGCCAATGAGGAGACAACATCAGGATAGTTGAGTACTATGTTGTAAAAGTTGTTGCCATCTTTAGCTGATAAACGCGTTCTAATGTCGTTCCGTAAACCACTGTAACCACCGGGAACCTGAAAATTTTGAACTGGATAACTCCCTGGATGGCGTTCCTTATACTTCTTGTAAATGGTGTTTAAAGCAGCGATACTGTCCTTATTTTGGATTGAAGTAGCTAGCTTAATAACACCATCGTCAACTTGGTCAAATTTACCCCTAGCACCACATGCAGTTAAAATAAGACCTAGACCTAATGTGCAACTTGATAACGCGAAAAAACCCTTCTTAATAACCATTGTTTATTTGTTATTAGAGAGTTTTTGAAAACCCAAAAAACATTTGGGATTAATTTTAATAATTTTGAATTTTTCAAAATAGCAATTTATCCCGATTGCCAATTCTTTCAAAAAAATGTGGTTCAAAATTACAAAGTTTTAAAATTAGTTATAGCTAAATAACAGGTAAAGTTGCAGTTGCTGTTATTCAATAAAAATAACTCATTAATGAACCGGAATAAACCAATATGAAAAAACGCACAAAGTACAGATACTGACTCAATTCTCTAGCCTTTTTTGGTTGTGGTGTAAGTGTTGGTGCCTTCTTTACCCTCTTTTTAATGGGCACTCAGAGTGATGTTTCACCACTCTTTGTGAAAAATATCAACATCCAACTACCGAGCTCCACCCATCAACAAAAGATTGAACCCTTAAATTTACCAACTAACATTAGCAAAACAGAAATAGCGAGTTGGGGTAGTGAATTCCAAAGCAAGGTATTGGACTTTTATGCTAGGGATGGTGAAGAACATGACAACAAAATTAGGTACCAACTCCCATCCTTAAGCTTTGCTTGAACTGGTGGTAAGGAATTAGTTAGCGACTTTGCTCGACTACACGGTGCGCGTAACTTTGTCGCTTACTTTGACCAGTACTGGCGCTTTTGATCCAACCCGAACTGACCAGCTGGACAAGTTGATCGGGTTGATGTTTTATGCGAATGAAACAGTGATAAACAAACTATCAGCGACATTAATTTTAGCGATCAGTTTGTGTTTGCTAGTGCTCGGTTTGAAGGTAAGATAGCAAACTTTGGTTTTGCCGGGCAGACTATGAAAGATATTAATGAGAGCTTTCAAGAACGGGTACTTTCAATTTACAAACCACGTACGCTAGTTTACCTCACTTCCCAAGCGGATGCAGAGCGGGTTGATTATTACGAGGAGTTTGTCAATAATCTAACCGCACTCATTAAAAAGCAAGTTGGTGAAAAGGCTGAAAAGGACAACTTTTTCATTTTGCAATTGCACTGAAAAACAAATGATTCAGCTTTTAACGAGAAGTTAAGTGTCCTTAACTTTGTCGCTTTAGCCACCGTTAAGCAATTAACTGATCAAAACCGTAATTTTGCGTCCAAAATTAAGGTAGTTGATCACTTTGAAGGTGACTTTGTACCTAGTGATTGACTTAGCGGCAATTATTTGAGTGAAGACAAAGTTAGCTTAAGTTTGCAAGGAGAATTTGCGATTGGTAAACAGTTAGCACAAGTGTTAAAAGCTACTGGCGCTGAACCATTGCCAGTGGAAGTTACAGAACCATCACTAGAAGCTATACCAATTAATGAAGAAACCCAGTTTGATGTAAAAAATTACTACAGCTTTGGCCATTACCATGACACCAATGTCATTAATGACAGGATTGATTTTGATGATCCCAACTACAACTTAGAAACGGACTTTTTCAATAATGCTAAAGCTAATTTGGTAACTACTTCCAATCCCTTTACTGTTACTTGAAAGACTAAAACCAAAGAGTTGGAAATTGAAAGTACAGAGGTTAATCCTAATGGGCTGCAGTACCAGCTTTCGTTTGCGAGTGACTTTAACGCTAGAGATATTAAGAAACGTCCTACCAGCTATTTGCGTTGAAACGGTACCATTACTAACAAACAAATTGACATATCTCTTTACTGGAAATATATCCATAAAGCACTTGATATAAAAGAAAATGAGCCACTCAACTACCTACTTCAAATTACAAGGACAGACGGGCAAGGTTCATACCAGGTAATTAACGGTTGGATTAATAAAGAAAAAGACAACACACCAACTATCTTTGATTTCTTAAAAGATAAAACCCAAGCCAACTGGTTGTTTATTGGTGATTCGATGACTCATGGTGTTGGTACTGACGGATACAGTAGTGCCCCACAACTGTTGGAACAAAGCTTGAAAAATGACTTTGGTCGTTACCGTGATGTAGTGATCAACAGTGCCATTAATGGTAGTAACACCTCCTTAGAGTTGTACATGCAAAATCATCGCTTTAAGCAGTACAACAACATTGATGTTTATGTACTTAATTTGGGTACTAATGACATTAACCAGTTAGCGCAAGGGGTTTACACAGTCGAGCAATACAAACATAATCTTACCCAAATACTGGATCTGTTACATACGCAAAGTCCTCAAGCCCATGTTGTTTTAGCCAACATTGCTCCATCTAGCTTACTGCGAAGCTCTGAAAAGAACTGAAAAACCTTTAACGATTTTCTCGAAGGTATTCCTAAAGATAGTAATTACAGCAGCTTTGTTCATTTACTAGACCAAAAGAGTTTGTTCTTACAGTTAGCTAAAGTGAGTGGGATTGATATTAATGAAAACAAACTGTTTAACACTGATTTTTTAAAGAAGTCGTTTTACTTTGCCGATAAATTTTCCCACCTTTCAGTGAACGGTAATGTGGAATACATGCGCAATATCTTAACAACTGTTGGGTTTGATTGACAAAATTCAGCCTTTGCTAGTTTGGGCTATTTGAGTTTTGGTTATCTCAAAAAGCCAGCAACAGTGGTAGAGTTGCCCTAAGTAACGGTGGATGATCAAACCGGTGTGCTCGACATTAAGCAGTCTGTACCACCCAAACTAAAGGTTAACAAACAAGGCTTTGAACCTGTTTTCATCACCTTTACTAACACTAACAACAACGAGCAAGTTACCGTGGTTTTAAACAACTGAAGTCAGTGAGAAACACACAAAACTGATTTTGCACCATGATTAAAATGTAAGCACTGGAACATTGACGTAAAGCAAATTCGTCGCGTGAAAACCACCTTCCGTGATCAGGAAAACGCCAACTTCTTTGAATTGATTGAATCAAAGCAATAAAAAAGCCCAGTGTCATTCAACACTAGGCCAAATCTTTAATGGCAGGGGTAGCAGGACTCGAACCCACAACACTCTATTTTGAAGACAGATGTTCTACCTTTGAACTATACCCCTTTTTGACTTATTAGGTGTTTTACCTCAGCAATTAACTCAGCGAGATTATTGAGCTGCATCAGTTTTTCATCTTCAAACATAATGTCAAACTCCTTTTCTAAGCTGACAATCACGCTAAACATATCAAGTGAGTCAATTTTCAGTTCGCGAAAGGGTTTTTGCAACACACTTTCATCTAACTCAGTTTTGAAGTTTTTAGCCTTAGCGATCTCTTTAATTTTTAAAAGAATGTCACGCTCTTGCATCGGTAAACCCAATAAGAATTATAAAGATTTATTACTACTGCTTTAGTTTAATTTCAAACTGATCCCAATAGCGGATTGGCTTGCCCGTGGTGAGATCATTATCCTTTTTGTAAAACCAAACTGCATTCACCGTAATTTTTTGAGCAGGAATGTTGATATTGTACTGTGCTTTAAGCACCGGATCAAACTCAAAGTGCTGAAAGTACGGGTGTTGTTTAATGGCTTTCATTAACCACTTACGCAGCTTACTTTCCAACACGCTTTGGTTAAAGGAATCATACTTAAAGTGCTTTTGGGTGGAGGGTAACACGGTGCGGTAATCGACTAGTTCATCCAGTTCCTTTTGGCTTTGGAGGTAGCGACTAATGGCACCGTACTTGTAAATAAAGTAACCTGTGTCATCTAAGGGATACAGACGATCGCGCAGTTCGCGTTGTGTTTCTGGACCTAGTTTGCGCCAATTAGGGACCTTGTTGACTGGTTCAGCTACATTAAAGTGATTTGTTTGTGGTGTGGTTTGTTGATTGTTTTTGGTGACTAAGTAAACCCCACCAACAATCCCAGCGATTGTAAGGGCTACTAGGGAAAAGCCACAAATTAACTTGCGTTTACTAATTGAGAAGATCATGGTCAATTACTGAATTAAATCGCTAAAGTTAAACAGACTGTAGACTGGAGCGTACTGCACCAGAAAGAAGTCATTGGTCTTGGGATCGTCAAACGGATGGGCGTACTCAAAGCTGTTAGTAGCCACAATTGTGTAGAACTGGTTGCCGACATTAGCCTCCAGTTTGATCTCATAGCTACCAAAGCCACCCTGTGGTAGGAACACGGCACTACCATTGGGGTCAAAGTCCAACTTTTTAGTTACCCTGTTAAAGCTTAGCCGTCTGGGAAAGTTCAGTTTGAACTCTTCATTGGGGTTGAGGGTGTGCTGGTATTCAGCTTGATCTTTGAGCTCTTGGCGTTTACCATCAGGCGCTGTATAGCTTACGGTCACACCAACACTTACCACTTTTACTGGTTGGTTAAACTTAATATTAATTAAATTATTAACCTCTTCCAGCGGCCCCATATTGCGGTAGTCCAACATCGTTCAACCATATTTAAGTTCACTTTGTTGGATGTTACCTTCCTTCTCGCCCTCGAGTTGGTTTAGTCTAATCATGTTACCAAAGGTAACGGTTTCTTTAATGACCGTTTGGTACATATCAGCTGCCACTGTATCGAACAGGTTATAGTTACTCCAATGGTAGCGATCACTACTGTCATTTAAGCGAAAAGCAATTGTTAATTCTTCACGAATATACTCACTAATGCGGTTAATTTCCCGTTTAATAAGGGCAGTTCGTGGCACTTCCAAAGTGGCATAAAAATAGTGAATCTTATTTTCCAGATCGGATTTTTATCCGGTGCTTTTTGCAGCGGAATCTTTTCACTACTTCAATTACCCAGTTTAAACTGAGCTTGGAACATATTACTGGGAAAGTTACTGTCGTACTTTAACGCCAGGGTTATGTGTAACAAGGCTTTATCCTTGTTGACTTTGCTTTCAATATTGTTTACCTTAGCATCAAAGTAAACTTCCTTTTTGTCAGCAAAGTTTCTAACCGGACCCATGTAGTATTCCGTATAGTAATTATTTTGAATTTGTCTAACTGTGAGAATTGTCATTTTTAAGCTCCTTTGTCTTATAAATTGGAGCCTCCCAGACAAAATGGTCAAAAAAACTATTTGCAGCCTTGTTTAACTTTTTGTAATAGGTCGAATTGGAGTAACTAATATCACACGGCTTCTTCCCATAAATGAAGATGTCGTAAATAAAGTCGACCGTATCCTTCTTGAGGTGGAGCAGCGTGTCTTCTATAAGTTCGATAAACTGCTTGGAGCGGATAATGTCCTCTTCGTTCCACAACTCTGAGGCAAAGTTATTGCTTTGGTGCTTCAAGATCAGTTGCGAACGTTTAAATTTCGTCATTAAAGAGTATAGGTGCTTACTCTGGTTTTTAACTTTAAAACTCATAAATAGATCAAAAAAACCTTAAAAAATTTAAAGGTTTAACTGATTTTATTGACAAAAAACGACCAGAAGTGGAAAATAAAAACCACCTTTTTAGCCTTTACATTTAGGGTTTGCTTTTAAGCAAAAAGTTTTCGTAAAAAGTTATTAATAGGCACGCGCAATCAGGACATAGTCCTGTGCTGACTCACCGCTAAACGGACAAATTTGGGGCTTTTGAAGCTGCTCTAAGCAACAGCGCACCGTGACCTGGTACCGTTCCTTTAATTGCTGTTCTAATGTATCGGTTAAACGAACCGCACACAAAACAGCCTTTTTGTCATTAAAGGCTTGTTCAATTTGCTTTAAAGTAGTGGCTTGCACCACCTTTTGCTGTACCACTGCTTTGGCTTTGTCATACATTGCTTGATGGTACTGTTGCACGAGCTCCACAAATCGGCTTGCCAACTGTTCGAAACTGTAAGCTGTTTTGACCCTGGTTAACCGGTTAAAGATGTTGACTGTTTGGGGATTGTCAACTATTAGTTGAAAGGGAATGCCGTTGACTTCACCCTGTCCTAACTGTTTACCGAGCTGGTTTTCGACCTTAATAAATTGAAAACGGATTGCTAATTGTTCCAACAACGTTTGCACTTTCTGTGCTAACTCTACTGTCTTTGTATCACCTTTTTTGTCAAATAAGTACAGTTTGACTTGAATTGGTGCTACTTTTCATGGTAGTATCAGTCCAAAGTCATCACTGTGGGTTAACAGTAAAGCACCGAGGATTCTTGTAGAAATTCCACAACTAAAGCTGTAGGGAATGGCCTGTTGGTTGGCTTGGTTTTGAAAGGTTAGCCCAAACGGTTTGGTAAAGGTTTGCCCTAAATCATGGCTCGTGGCACACTGCAATGCCTGCCCATCGGGCATAATGCTTTCCACCGTTCAGGTATTTTGTGCTCCGGCAAAGCGCTCATTGGGACTCTTTAACCCCACAAAAGCGGGGATACAGAGCTGGTTGACAATAATGTCCTGGTACAGTTTTCAAAAAGCAATTGCTGCGCTTTCAGAATTAACTCCATCACTAAACAAACCGTGGGTTTCTTGTCAGTAAAACTCACTGTTGCGCAAGAAAGGGCGGGTGTTTTTTTCAGCGCGAAAAACACAGGTTCACTGGTTATAGATAACGGGAAGGTTTTGGTAAGAAAAGCTCTGTTTTTTCCATAAGTTACAAAAAGCAATTTCACTAGTAGGACGTAGTACTAGCGGATCATGGAGTTTTTTAGTACCTATTTGCTCTATTAAAAAAAGCTCAGGATTAAAGCCCTCCACATGACGCTTTTCCTTTTGGTACTCACTGTAAAAGGAAAGGGTCGGTAGTTGAACTTGCTCCACTGTGTATGGCAGTGGTTCAATCGGGATAAACTGCTTTAAAATAACCTTGTCCTTTAATTTAATTAGAGCAGTAGCGTTATTATAGAGTCTTTGAATTTGTAGTCAGAGGTTCCAACTGTTGGGTAAAAAACAGTTAGTGCCCTTCACATCGCCATAGCTCACTAACTGTGCTTTGCTCAGTAGTTGGTCGTATCAAAGCGTTAGATTTTGATCTTTATTGGCCATCAACTACGTTTTATTGGTTAGCGCGGGTAATTACACCCGTGACAAATAAAATGGTGATTACAGCAATTACAAGAATCAAAATAATAATTCCTAAAGCTAAAAAACGAATCCGTCTTTTACTTTTAATGCCAGAATTGTCTTTCGTTGTCATCTGTCATCCAACAAGCAGTAGCTTTAACTAGTGCTGTTAGGTCAAATTGCAAATAAAATTTTGCATTTTTTTGGCAAATATTGGGAAAAAAAAGTAGATTTAATTTAACTTTAAACGCAATTTCTAATTAATGGAACTTAACAAAAATTACCTTACCGAAGAGGGGCTAAAACAATTAGAAGCGGAGCTGGAACACCTCATTCAAGTAAAACGTCCCGCTATTATTAAGTTATTGCAAGAAGCCCGTGACCAGGGTGACTTGAGTGAAAACGCTGATTACGATGCAGCAAAAGCACAGCAGGGTGAAATTGAAACCCGCATTGCTGAAATCCAAGACATTTTAGCCAACGTTAAGTTAATTAATGAGTCGCAAACAAAAAAGGCTAATAAGGTTACCCTGGGTAGTACGGTCGAAATTTACGATTACAGTTCGAAAACACACGAAAAGTACACCATTGTGGGAGCTTTAGAAGCTAATCCCGAAGAACACCGCATCTCCAATGAATCCCCTTTGGCACACGCCATTTATGGTCGTTTAGTGGATGATGAATGTGACGTAGTTGGCATAGAAGTGCCCTACCGGGTCAAAATTGTTAAGATCATTAACGGATAATTTTTGTAAAATATCTTTTGCTGGTTATTGGACAGGTAGCGAAGTGGCTAAACGCTTCTGACTGTAGATCAGACACCTTCATGGTTTCGGGAGTTCGAATCTCTCCCTGTCCACCATTTATTGGGATGTAGCCAAGCGGTAAGGCAATAGACTTTGACTCTATCATGCGATGGTTCGATCCCATCCATCCCAGCCAGTAAAAAAGCATTCATAAAATGACAGGGGCAACCCTGTTTATTGACTCACTAGCTCAGCGGTAGAGCATTTGACTTTTAATCAAAGGGTCCCGAGTTCGATCCTCGGGTGAGTCACCAGCCCAAGTGGCGGAATGGTAGACGCATGGGATTTAAGATCCCACGCTAGCAATAGCGTGCCGGTTCAAGTCCGGCTTTGGGCACCAAGTTCTGCGAGTATAGTTTAGTGGTAGAACATCAGCCTTCCAAGCTGATCGTGTCGGTTCGATTCCGATTACTCGCTCCAGTTTAAACATTTCCAAAAGAAGGTTAGCACCTGCTTAGCGGGTGCTTTTATTATCGCTTAACCTCTATTTTGGAAAGAAATGAATAACGTAATCGCCAAAAATTTCTCTTTTTTTGGTACACATTTGGCGTAAATTTTCTCCTTTAGGGATTACTAAATCTAAAATAGAGAAGAACACTATATCTTTAATAGGTGTTCAATTAAATTTCCCGTTGTCGTTGAGGTAGTTCAAGTATTTAGTTGAGTAAGAACTGTTTTAGTTCTGCAATTTTAAACTATTAAAAAAGATGAAATTAAATTTCAAAATCAAGGACAAAAAGACGCTAAAGCGCCTCAAAAAGGGTGGTTTCTGAGCGCTTGGTCTCTTTGGTGCTGCAATAAATGCTTTTTCCGCAGTTCTAATCGTTAATGAGGTATTAAGGCTACAAAGTGGTGAAACACTCATTGCTTCGGGGCGCAGTGGTAACCTGAGTTTCCAGCTTTATTCCAAGGTAAACCAAAACGCCAAGTCTAAACTTAATTCGATTTCGTTAACCGATGGGGGATACCGCAGTGAAATCGATCTTGGTGATGGTTCCAACTTCCGTGAGGATTTCCGTAATTTTGCCAATAACTTATCAGAAGCAATTACTGATGCACCAAAAGACTTACTTCGACCAGTGCCTAAGGTAGAGGTGAGCGGTTTGATTAAAACCAGTTCTACCTTTATCACGCCAAACTTTAAAGCGGGTTACTACGACCAAGTAGCAGCGGACGGGAAAACGCTCAAATATTACCAATCAACCGAATACTTTAACAACCGGGTAGTAATGCCAATTTTGCAAACTACCAACGGCACTTTAACTGCTAACAATAGGGCTTACGATGATATCTTTGTCGATCAAGGTGTCCCTAAGTTCCCTGGTTGGTTCCATGACGTGGATAAGGCTTACTATGCTGGCTCCAATGGACAAAGCGAGTACTTGTTTAAAGAGTGGAATTACTATGTTGCTAACGGTTCACCGTTATACAACGTTTACCCAAACCATCACTTTAAGCAAATAAAAACGATTGCCTTTGATGCTCCAAGGATTAAGCAAGGTAATACTGACGGCATTAACCTCAATTTAAAACAACGTAATCCTGATTACGTCATCATTAATGGTTTAACTGGTGATGGTTCTACCTTAAAGGATTTGGAATTACCAGAAAGCGTTAAAAAGGTGTCAATTTATGGTGACTACCACTCGATTAATGTTGCTAAGCAAATTTTTAAAAACGTGTTAGAGTTGGAGTTTTACTCTACTAACCAAGACAATAACTTTGGTTTTAATCCACTAGTTTTAGGCGATCACACTAATATTATCTATGACCTTTTTGCTTCCAAGCCGTTTAATTACATTGATTTAACTAGTTTAGAACTTAAAGATAACCAAGACAATATTGATGCATCTAAGTTAAAGCGTGCTGTTAGTGACATTTACATTCGTCGTCGTTTTGAACGACAAATGCAAGGTTACTGAGCTGGTGGTTACATTGACCGTTATTTGGTGAAAAACACTAATGAAAAAAATGTCAATAAAGACAACGACACCGTTTACGCTGCTCTAAAAGACATTAATCTCCACTTAGAGGAAACTTACACTCATGGCGGCAACACGATGTACCGGGTGAACGAAAATTACTATCCGGGTGCCAGTGCTTACGAAGCGGAACGCGCTACCCGTGATAGTGAGTTCCAAAAGGAAATTGTACAACGCGCTGAACTTATTGGGGTTGTCTTTGAATATGGAGTGAAAAACCTCCGTCCGGGTTTAAAGTACACCGTGAAGTTTGAAAGTCCACAAGAACAAGTGGCATTAAAGAGTACCGATAAGTTCCAACCAGTTATTGGTAGTGTCACTGATATGAGCAAATCAGTTACTGATTTAATCGGTGTATTACGTGATAACGCCGAAATTCTCAATATTACTAATGTTTCTAAAGATGAAACCGTTGTAGCGGAATTGAAAGAAAAATTGGATCGGGAAAATGTTTTCCAAGAGATTCGAACTTAACCTTTAGCGGGTTGTCCGTTTGGTTAAATATATTAACCTTAAGCCTAACTTAAGCTTTTAAATGCTCCTTTTTATTAATCGCTTTGCCAAAACAATCATTCTGTTCTTCGGGATGCTTGTCTTTTTGGTTTTGTTAGGTCTTGGCGGTGCTGCACTTTACTTTAAAGACAACGCAGCTAAACTTTACATTGATACCCGCAAATCGATCGACAGTTCCTTTGACTCTTCTCAAGCGTTTATAGATACTTATAATGGAAGTTCCAGTAAGTTTAGTGTTGAATCCATTAATAAACAAATAGAAGAGGTTAAGAAGAAAGTTGAAGAATCAACTAAAAAGTTAGAGGAGTACGAAAAGCAAATAAACCAAGCTAAAGGCTTAAACGGCTATCTTGTGAGTCCGGAAAAACTAAAGGAGTTACAAGAAGCTAAGAAGAGTCTACAAGCTACTAAGAGTCAAATAGAAAAGTATGCAAATACTTTAAAAACCGCTAATAATGGTAAAACTGGTCAAAATGGCACATCTTCTTCGACTATTCCAATTACTAAGATTTCTGGTTCAACAATTAGTGTAAGTACCAGAGATACTAACGGTAAAACCAATAGTGCTTTGAAAGATATTCAAGAGTTCTCTACACAAGCAAATGACATCATTAAACAGTACAAAGAAATTAAAAACAAAATTCCAACAGAAAAACAGTTTAATGAATATTACACCATAGGCGCAATTACCTTAGTTAGTGTTTCTGGTGGCGTTTTAGCAGTGCTAATAGTCTCTACTGTAATGACCTTCTTAGGTTCGAAAAAGTTAGGACTTAGAACGTTTTCGCGTTTAACCAGTACTGATCAAATTGCTGATCATGTTAATGACATCTTAGATCGTTATCCAGAGTTGGAAGATGCTGTTTTAGAGGAGCTTGATCAATAATGTTTAAGTTTTTAAAAAAGCTTTCCACTTTCCTAATTGTTTTGATTGGTATTCTACTTGTTGGTGGCATTACAGCAGCGGGTTACTTTGCCTTTGAAAACCGTGAACCTATTAATAACTATTACAAGGAAGGTTATAACAAGGTTAAACAATATAACGAGGAAATTAAAAAAGTTTCAAAGTCACTTTCTAGTAACGAACTTGTAAAAACGTTAGGTGATGTTGAAAGTTCAATTAAAGAAGGAAAAGAATTGACAAAATTACTGGATGACAGTGCTTTAGAAAGCAGTTTTAACCAACTCGAAGATTCATTAAGCAAGGTTAACAACTTCTCAAAAGGATCTACTTTTACTGAAGTTAAGAACACAATTGAAAAGATTAATCAATACGTGGACGAAATCTTAAAACGTTTTCCAAATCCTAACGAAAATGATCAGTTCAAGGAATACGTAACTAATATTTCACAAATTGTCTTTTATGTCGGGGTATCTATTATTGGTACATTTGTTGTTTCTGGTGCCTTATTGTTTATTTTCACCAAACGCGTTTATGGGGTACGAGTATCGCGCTTTAACCCACAAAGGCTATTGAAGAAACACTTAGTGTTACTTTTACAAAAGAACCAAGATGTTTATGACGAAGTATTTGAAAGTTAAAGGTACTTTCAAACGTAGCTAATATTCTTAGTAGTAATCTGCTCCATAATTGTGATTAGTTGGTGATAGTTGTCGATAAACATAGTAATGTTGAGCTCAAACTCATCTTTTTGTTTATCGATCTTGGGAATAATTCGTTCTAAATAGCTATCACCTTCAATAATGGTTTGAACAATTTTATTGACCGTTGTTTCACTCCATACACCGCGAATGTTAATTTGACAGCGGAATTTACGTGGTCGCATCTTTAATTGGTGTGCATTTCAATAAAGTGGAATAATTTTGGGTTGCTTTTGATTAGCTAATTCCCTACAATCATGAAGGTGTACCCTGAGAATGTTTTTCATTAAGATGCCAATAACTTGTTCTGGCATGTCAGGAATCTTTGTGCAACAGGTTTCAATCACAATTTTGGTGATGTAAATTCCCTCAATTTGTTCAAAGTAAGAGTTTTGGAACACAGCTTGTGATAAAGCGAACTTAATGGGTTTAATCAATTCCCTTCACTTCTGATTGTTACTAGCTAAAAAGTACAAATGCTCATTTTTAGGGAAGTGGGGGTATTCGATTAATTCCAAGAACTCTGTCAGTTTTTTGATCCCTAAAGCATTTAAGCGTTGTTTAATCTGGGTTTCATCAGCTAGCTTTAAGTGCAACTCTTCCAAGGCCTTTTCGTATAGAGGTAGTTCACTGTACTTAACCGCTTTCTTTAACTTGTTTAAATCCTTTTTAACCCGTTCGCGAAATACGGGGTTATTCATATAACGTAACCAACGCCGTTTGAGGTTATTGGTTTTACCAAAACAAAACTCAATTACCATTTCGTTTTCGGCAGTTACGTCAAACGACATAACCTCAACCCCATCGAGTTTGATTTTTTCTAATTTATTGAACTGTTTGGGATACAACTCATAAGCAATATCGAGCAACTTGCTGTTACTTTCAACATTGAGTTTTTTGACTATGTTAGGTTCGTTATCGGAACTTACATTAACCTTAATAATATCAGTACCAAAGATTCGTTTAAAAAAATCGCGCGAATGCATTTGTTTACTGTTTAAGTAATTTACTTGTAAAGCACTTGCCAATAACCCTTCCTTTTTCTCTTTGTAAATCCAGTGGCTAGCAAAACCGTACTTGCTCACATGATCCATTCGTTGGGTTCTAATCTGGATTTCCACATTTAAACCCTTCAAGCGCACAGTCGTGTGGATTGATTGGTAAAAGTTTTGTTTGGGGGATGCTATGTAATCCTTAAAGTGTTTCATTAACACGGTAAAGTTGAGGTGGATTAAACCAAGTAAGTGGTAACAATCCAACTCTGACTTCACAATTAAACGAATGGCGAACAGATCGTGGATTTTGGCAATGTTCTGCTCGTGAAAGGTTAATTTTTGATAAGTAGAATAAATGCCTTTAATTCGACTTTCTAAGCGGTATTCAATCTGGTTTTGTTCCAGCATCTCTTCCAACTGTTTTTTAAAGTTGTCCCATTCGTTGTCATAAAAGACCTTTTGCTGGTTAATCTTGGACAGCGTATTGTTAAAGTTTTTTGGATCTAATACCTTAAAGGAAAGATCGGCTAGTTGAGTTTTAACGGGATACATTCCAATTCGACCGGCTATCTTGGCATACAGTTCGAGTGTTTCTTTAGCAATAATCTTTTGTTTTTCGACTGCTAAAAATTCAATTGAGGAGATGTTGTCGAGTCGGTCGGCCAACTTTAACACCAAAGCATTGACCTCTTGCTGCGAGCTCATCGCAATGTTAACCAAACTTTTGAGGTTTAAATCTTCTTTCTTTCGGTTTAGCTGGCGTTGTTTTTTGGATTCACTGGTAATTTTGGTAACTTTTACCACTAAATCAGTAATTTCTTTACCAAAAATGGCAGTTAAATCAGCTTCAGTGACCTGGGTATCTTCAATAATGTCGTGTAACAGACCAGCACACACGGTGTTGCTGTCCATGTTTCACTCCACTAAGCGCAGTGCTGTTCTCAAGGGATGGATAAAAAACGGTTCACCACTCAGCCTTTTTTGCTCACCGTGTCACTTTTTGGAGTAATCGAGTGCTTTAGTAATCAACGCAACCACTTCAGGTGCAAATTTTTGGGCTGTTTTTTGTAAAAAATCGCGTTCAATTTCAACTAAAGTGGCCATTTTGCTAAATTTATATAATTTAAGTCAATTGTAAAACATCCAGTGGGACTGAAAAAGCGGGTTTCCTTTGACTGGCTCTTAAAGATTGGAATTATCCTGGTCTTAGCTTTTTTGGGCCTGTTTGGAATTATTTTTGGTAGTTATAAGCTTCTAAACGACAGTCGCTTAGGGGTAGTGTTCAACGGTTCCACTACCACCACTGTTTATTTTTTAAACCATAAGTCCAAGGACGCTAACAAGGAGTTAGATCCTACCCAGAAAAAGGACGGCAATGGCAACGGTAACAATACTGAAATGATTACCGATGTGAACGGTTTTCTCAACAATATTGAAAAGAGTTACGCCAACAGCCTCTACGCCCAGGGTTTTTCGTCTGTTAACATCACGAAAAACTCACACGATACAAGTGCAAAAGAACTTTCAGATAAAGGAGTTTTTGACAGTTCTTGACTAGTTAATGATGGTTTACCCTCTATTTCTGTTACCTTTGAGCAACGTCGTGAAGAGGCGCGTACCCGAGCACGAAAGCGGCAAATAGATGCACAGGTCAAGCGCAACGCTTTAAGTGCAATTGAACACAACTACAAACTTTCGTTAGAAACCACTGACGGAATTGTTCTTTTTGACTCGTTTGATAAGGAATTTATTAGAAATTCGCTTACAGCAGTTGTTCCCCAAACCACAAACACCAACAGTGCCTTAACGTTTGAGTACAAGCTCAGCAAAAATGTTATTACCAAAGAATCTTTACACAACGACTTTTTGGACTTTATTAAGAGTAAGAGTTTAACTGATTCTGACTATAATACTGGTAATGGTCAAAAGAGTGTTGAAGGTAGCGGTAAATGATTTAAAGACAAGGCTAACGGTAGTGCACAAAACGGAAATAAAACTTTAGTTTTATGGAAGGATAAGGAAGGTGCAGTACAGTATGTGCGCAACATCTTTAACGTTCCTAAAGGTGGTACTGATTACCTCACCTTTAACGAACGTGAAAAGAACCTCTGGGACTTCTTGCACGCTGAGGGTAACTTTTCCTCTGGTGATAATTTGTTTTTGCAAAAAAATAATAATGGTAATTCACCAATTACCAAAGCTAGTGACATTACCTTAAAAAATATCTATTACATCTATGCAGCACCGACACATTTCTCACAAGTTGCAACCAAAGACAATAACAATAAGGACGCTGCTGATGTTGTCACTGTAGCTAACAGCGCGGACACTAGAAAACTGCGCAGCGGTGATGCTACTGGTTTTTCTGGTTTATTCTCCAATTACATCTTGGCAGAAATTAGAACAGAAGATCCGGTAGCTAAGAATGGTGATCCGGTTAAGGTAAACGCCACTTTACAAAGCTTTTTGGATAGCAATAACCAACGCTTAGAACACGGTGGTAACATTAAGTTCCAAGTAGCTAACTTTGTTAACAATGATGGTTCATACGTTCCTGCTTCTTACTTGGAAGCTAGTAGGGTAAAGGTGCTGTTGAGCAATGGTTTTCCCGAAACCGCTACCATTGCAGCTGCTAACACCAAGTTAGTTAATGCACCGCTTTCCAACACTTTAGCACGCGATGTTTCTAACTTTGCTTCGAGCTTCATTGCCTTGGGTGTAATTATCCTGCTCGCTACAATTGCGTTAGGTATTCGTTACAAGCTACTTGGCCTTTACAAAGCCTTAGCCTTAGCGCTTAGTGCCATCTCTTCGCTCGCCTTCTTTAATGCCGTTGGTGGTGTCGTTGATGTCTTTTCGTTTGTCGGCATCTTCTTTGTGGTTGCCGTTAACATTATTAACCTGATCACTCTGGCGGAACTGTTTTTGCGTAACATTAAGAACAACGCCTCAATTGTGGAATCGTGAAAACTGTGTTTAAAACGTAGTTTCTTCACGATGATAGAAACCCACATTTGCTGGTTATTGAGTGCCTTAGTCGTGATTTACCTCTCCAACTACCAGGTACAACAGTTAGGTACCTTAATGGCAGTTTCAGCGATTACCTCTTACTTCTTAAACTATGGTTTAGGAGTAATCTTAGTGTGGTTGTTTGTGTCATCCCATTCCGGGTTAGAATGACGCTTCTTCCTCTATAAAAAGGACGCGCAAGCGTTGACCAAAACATCGAGTAACTGCTCGATCTTAACGGAAAACAACGACATCCAAACGGACTTCTTTATCAGTAAGAACCAGCACGACTTCTTTGGTAAGAAAAAGTGGAGCTTGCTGTTTATTTGGTTGACAGTTCTCGCCTTTGGGGTGGTGATGCTCGGCCTTTATCTGGGCGCACCACAACTGTTAGGTAACTTTTTAGCCGCTGACATCGAATCGAGTACTGGCATTATGTTAGGTGTGGGGGTGATTAGCTTGCTCTATCTCTTGTATTCGCTACCGCGCTATGGTGTCGCTTATGGGATTAGCTACCTAATTGCTTTAATTCTGTTAGCCGCTGGACTTTTTGGGGCAATGTACCTCGCTAACTTTATCTTTAGGATTGACCAGTCCACAATTCAACTAATTATCTTTGTGTACCTGTTCTGGCTGTTCTTCCAAGCCCGCATTGGTCAAACTACCATTTGGACTTACTGTTACTGGTTTAAACGCAGCTTGAAGGACCGGGTCTTTGTGAAAAACCTCTTTAACGACAATGTTAACAGCCAATGAAGGTTAGATCTTATTGGTAGCAGTGTTTTAATCCTACTCTTCATTGTGTACGCTGCCTTTAACTTTGGTGGTATTAACGGCACGATTAACCTAGTGATCTTCTACTTAATTGCGATTGTGGCCTTGTTTAGCGTGTTTGTCAATGGCTTACCGCTGTTTAGCTTTGGTTTAATCAATGGTTGGTTAAGTCCGTACAACTATGTCCAAATCCACATTACCTTACGCCACAAAAAGCAAATGTTTAAGGAAGTGGATCAAATTGAAGAACAGTTGATTAGTGGAATTAACAGCTTTTAAGAAACGCTTTTAACAGTTTTTAAGATAATAAACAGTGAAACAGAAACTCCAAGCGCTTGATCGAGCTATTAAGCGATTTAATGACTTTCCCACTCCGGGAATCCTCTTTTACGACATTACGCCAATTTTTTTAAACAGTGAACTGTTTGAGTTTGTACTGGAACAAATGGCACAGTTTATCCAGGAAGTTAAAGCTGATGGCATCGTATGTCCCGAAGCGCGTGGTTTTATCTTTGGTGGTGCTTTGGCTTCCAAAACCAAACTACCCCTAGTGTTAGTGCGCAAACCCCATAAGCTATCAGGTGAGTTAGCGCGTGAAACCTATGATTTGGAATACCGCCAAAACTCAATCTTGGAAATGCGGGTTGATGCACTAGAAAACTGCAAGCGCTGTGTGATTGTTGATGACTTACTAGCTACTGCTGGTACGGTTGCAGCGATTGACAAACTAATAGCGCGTTTAGGTAGTCAAACTGTGGGTTATTGTTTTTTAATTGAACTGCAAAAACTGCACGGTAAAGCAAAGCTACAACCAAATGTGGCAACCAAGATCTTGCTCCACTATTAAATAAATACCGCACTTAACTAAACTTAGTTTGGCGTGAAAATATTAATCTTAAGACATTGATTACGATATGAAGAAAGTGATTGTTATCGGTGTCAATCACGCCGGCACCAGTTTTATCAGAACCCTTTTAAGCAAGAGCAAAGACTTTCAGGTCAACGCTTATGATCGCAATACCAACATCTCCTTTTTGGGTTGTGGAATTGCCTTGGCAGTTAGTGGTGTAGTTAAAAACACCGAAGACCTGTTCTACTCCACCCCTGAAGAGCTAAAAGCTATGGGTGCTAATGTCTTTATGGCTCATGATGTAGTTGGTCTTGATCTAGACAAAAAACAAGTAATCGTGAAGGACTTGGCCACTGGTAAGGAAACTGTGGACCACTATGATCAATTGGTAGTAGCCTCTGGAGCTTGACCGATTTGTATGAATGTGGAAAACGAAGTAACCCACACCCAATTGCAATTCAACCACACTGATAAGTACTGTGGCAATATTAAGAACTTAATTAGTTGTAAGTTGTACCAACACGCCCTTACCTTAATTGACAGCTTCCGTCATGACAAGTCAATTAAATCAGTAGCCATTGTGGGCTCGGGTTACATTGGTTTAGAGTTAGCAGAAGCGGCTTGACAGTGTGGTAAACAGGTGACTGTGATTGACATGTTGGACAAACCAGCTGGCAATAACTTTGATGAAGAGTTTACCAACGAGTTGGAAAAAGCCATGAAGAAAGCGGGCATTAACCTAATGATGGGTAGTGCCGTTAAGGGCTTTATTGTTGATGCGGACAAAAATGTCGTTAAAGGTGTTGAAACCGATAAGGGTCGGGTGGATGCTGACCTTGTCATCCAATCGATTGGGTTCCGCCCAAACACCCAGTTTGTCCCTAAAGACAGGCAGTTTGAGTTTAACCGTAACGGTTCGATTAAGGTTAATGAATACCTCCAAGCCTTAAATCATGAAAATGTGTATGTTATTGGTGGGGCTGCTGCCATTTATGATGCAGCTAGTGAACAATACGAAAACATTGACTTAGCTACCAACGCTGTGAAAAGTGGTTTAGTCGCTGCTATGCACATGATTGGTAGCAAGGCTGTAAAGTTAGAGTCCATTGTTGGTACCAATGCGCTGCACGTATTTGGTTTAAATCTAGCAGCTACTGGTTTAACCGAAAAACGTGCCAAAATGAACGGTTTTGATGTGGGAGTGAGCATTGTTGATGACAACGACCGTCCCGAATTTATGGGGACCTTTGACAAGGTGCGCTTTAAGTTAATTTACGACAAGAAGACGCTCCGTTTGTTGGGTGCCCAATTACTTTCGTGAAACACCAACCACAGTGAAATTATCTTCTATATTGCTTTAGCAGTACAGAAGAAAATGTTGATCAGTGAACTGGGTTTAGTAGACGTTTACTTTCTTCCCCACTACAATAAGCCGTTCAACTTTGTGTTAGCAGCCGTGTTGCAAGCGCTTGGTTTTAGTTACTATACCCCTAAAAATAAATAAGATTAAACTAACAAATAATTATGGCAATTTTGATTAAAAACAAAGTCCCTACTACACTTTACCAAGTGTATGACAATGAGGGTAAGTTAATGGACCCTAATCACAAGATTACACTTAGCAACGAACAGTTAAAGCACGCTTTTTACCTCATGAATCTTTCCCGAATCATGGACAAGAAGATGCTTGTTTGACAACGTGCTGGTAAGATGTTGAACTTTGCGCCTAACTTAGGTGAGGAAGCACTGCAAGTTGGTATGGGCATGGGTTTAAATGAAAATGACTGGTTCTGCCCTACCTTCCGTTCCGGTGCGTTAATGTTGTACCGTGGTGTTAAACCAGAACAGCTTTTACTTTACTGAAACGGTAACGAAAACGGTAGTAAGATCGAAGCTAAATACAAAACGCTGCCCATTAACATTACCATTGGTGCACAGTACTCTCATGCTGCTGGACTTGGTTACATGTTGCACTACAAGAAACTCCCTAACGTAGCCGTTACGATGATTGGGGATGGTGGTACAGCTGAAGGTGAGTTTTATGAAGCGATGAACATTGCTTCCATTCACAAGTGAAACTCGGTCTTTTGTATTAACAACAACCAGTTTGCCATTTCCACCAGAACTAAATTAGAGTCCGCTGTAAGTGACCTTTCCACCAAGGCTATTGCGGTTAACATTCCTCGTATTCGCGTTGACGGTAATGACTTAATTGCGAGTTACGAAGCAATGCACGAAGCAGCTAACTATGCGAGAAGCGGTAATGGACCAGTGTTAATTGAGTTCTTCTCTTGACGTCAAGGTCCCCACACCACTTCCGATGACCCTTCCATTTACCGTACTAAAGAAGAGGAAGCGGAAGCGATGAAGAGTGACCCTGTGAAGCGGTTACGTAACTTCTTGTTTGACCGTGGTATTCTAACCCCACAACAAGAAGAGGAAATGGTAGCTAAGATTGAACAAGAAGTGCAAGCTGCATATGAGGTAATGGTTAGCAAAACGCCAGTTACCTTGGATGAAGTGTTTGATTACAACTATGAAAAGTTGACTCCTGATCTAGCGCGCCAAAAGGCTGAAGCTAAAAAATACTTTAAAGACTAATTTCACATTAATAAATTCACTATGTCAAAAACAATTCAAGCAAATAACATTGAAGCGTTGGGTAACGCAATGGATCTAGCGTTAGAGCGCGACCCCAACGTTGTTTTATACGGTCAGGATGCTGGCTTTGAAGGTGGTGTGTTCCGTGCTACTAAGGGTTTACAAAAGAAGTACGGTGAGGAGCGTGTTTGGGACTGTCCGATTGCCGAAGCAGCTATGGCTGGTATTGGTGTGGGCGCTGCCATTGGTGGACTTAAACCAATCGTGGAAATCCAGTTCTCCGGTTTTTCTTTCCCCGCAATGTTCCAAATTTTTACCCACGCAGCACGGATCCGCAACCGTTCTCGCGGTGTGTATACCTGTCCGATTATTGTCCGCATGCCAATGGGTGGTGGGATTAAAGCACTTGAACACCACAGTGAGACCTTGGAAGCGATTTACGGTCAAATTGCCGGACTTAAAACAGTGATGCCGTCCAACCCTTACGACACCAAGGGCTTATTCTTAGCAGCAGTGGAATCACCTGACCCTGTGGTCTTCTTTGAACCAAAGAAGCTGTACCGTGCCTTCCGTCAGGAAATTCCAGCAGATTATTACACTGTGCCAATTGGTCAAGCTAACTTAATTAGCCAGGGTAACAACCTTACTATTGTTAGTTACGGTCCTACCATGTTTGACCTAATTAACATGGTCTATGGGGGTGAGTTGAAGGACAAGGGCATTGAACTCATTGACTTGCGTACCATTTCCCCTTGAGACAAGGAAACGGTGTTTAACTCCGTGAAGAAAACCGGGCGCTTGCTCGTAGTTACCGAAGCGGCTAAAACCTTTACCACCAGTGGGGAAATTATTGCATCGGTAACTGAAGAATTATTTAGCTATCTCAAGGCAGCCCCACAACGGGTAACCGGTTGGGACATTGTGGTACCGTTAGCACGGGGTGAACACTACCAGTTCAATTTAAATGCCCGCATTTTGGAAGCTGTTAACCAACTTTTAAAGTAAACTAACGACTTTTCTAAATCAAGCCATTTGAAATAAGTTTGAGGTTTGTTAGAATAATTGCACCTAGTTTTTTTAACTAAAAGTTGAGAAGGCTAGGGAACACCATTTATTTCATATTAAGATGGAAGACAAGAAATGCTGTGGTTGCAAAACCGAAACAGCTAACTGCAGTAAATGCAACTGTGGCGGTTGCAAATGCTGCCAAAAATAAGGCGAAATTTCTCTAAATTTCGTTTTAGATAAAAAGCCAGTCGTAAGACTGGTTTTTTATTTGCATTACTTTTGCTTTAAATCTAAAATTAAAACAGTTTGTATATCATGGCAAATGAGTTTAAGTTCACCGATGTTGGTGAGGGCTTACATGAGGGTAAAGTAACTGAAATCCTCAAAAAAGTGGGCGATACGATCAAGGTCGATGAAGCCCTTTTTGTAGTGGAAACCGATAAGGTAACCACCGAACTTCCATCCCCTTATGCTGGGGTTATTACCGCCATTACCACTAATGTTGGTGATGTGGTGCACATTGGTCAGGTGATGGCCGTTATTGATGATGGCGCTGGTGCTGCTGCACCTGCTGCGCCCCAACCAGTATCTGCACCAGCTCCTGCCCCAACCCCAACATTTACCCCAACACCAGCACCTGTAACCACCGAACCAGTAGTGGAAGAGGCGGGTGCCTCGGTAGTGGGTGAAATTAAGGTATCGAACAGTGTGTTTCCTATTTTTGGTGTGCAGCCAAGTGCGCCCCAACCAACACCAGCTCCTGTAGTACAACCTACATCCGCTCCAACTCCCACTCCAGCTCCAGCATCTGCAGCAGCACCTAGTGGTGAGGAAACGATTGCGATCACGACAATGCGTAAAGCAATTGCTGAAGCAATGGTGAAATCACACGAAAACATTCCCGCTACGATTCTCACCTTCTATGTTAACGCTACTAAGTTAAAGCAGTACCGTGAGAGTGTTAACGGCTTAGCTTTAAGCAAGTACAACATGAAGATTTCCTTCTTTGCTTTCTTTGTTAAAGCAATTGTTAATGCTTTGAAGAAGTTTCCTGTTTTCAATGGTCGTTATGACAAGGAACGCAACCTAATTGTGTTAAACAAGGATGTTAACGTAGGTATTGCCGTGGACACTCCCGATGGTCTGATTGTGCCTAACATTAAGCAAGCACAAACGAAGTCGGTAGTCGACATTGCCAAGGACATTGTTGATCTTGCTAACCGTGCCCGCAGTAAGCAAATTAAGCTTCCTGATTTAAGTAAGGGAACGATCTCGGTAACTAACTTTGGTTCTTTAGGCGCTGCTTTTGGTACCCCGATTATTAAGCACCCGGAAATGTGTATTGTCGCTACCGGTAACATGGAAGAACGTGTTGTGCGTGCTGAAGGTGGGGTAGCCGTTCATACCATCCTACCGTTAACAATTGCTGCCGACCACCGCTGGGTCGATGGCGCTGATGTGGGTCGCTTTGGTAAGGAAATTGCCAAGCAAATCGAAGAATTAATTGATTTAGAAGTAGCTTAGATGAATTACGATCTCATTATTATAGGGGCTGGTCCCGCTGGGTATGTGGCCGCTGAGTACGCGGGTAAGCATAAACTTAAAACACTCGTTGTCGAAAAGGAATACTTTGGTGGCGTGTGTTTAAATGTTGGTTGTATTCCAACGAAAACACTGTTAAAACGGGCCAAGATTGTCGATTACCTCCGCCATGCGCAGGACTATGGTATTTCAATTAATGGTCAAGTAGCACTTAACTGAAACCAATTGCTGGAGCAAAAAGGTAAGGTAGTGAGTAAGTTAGTTGGTGGGGTTAAAGCGATTATTGCTTCCGCTAAAGCTGAAACGGTAATGGGAGAAGCCAAGGTTTTGGATCCCAACACCGTGGAGGTAGCGGGTAAAACTTACACCACCAAAAGCATTGTGGTCGCAACTGGTTCACGACCCCGTTACTTAACGCTTCCGGGTTTTGCAGAAGCGCGTCAAAACGGTTTTGTAATTGACTCGACCCAAGCGCTCTCTTTGGAAGGGGTACCACGCAAGTTAGTTGTTGTTGGTGGTGGAGTGATTGGTATTGAATTTGCCTTTCTCTACGCTTCATTGGGTAGTGAAGTGACTATCTTACAAGGGGTGGATAGGATCTTGGAAATCTTTGACACTGAGGTATCAGATTTAGTCGCTAAACTCTTGCAAACCAAGAATGTCAAGATTATTACCAACGCACAGGTAACCCGTGCTAACAATAATGAAGTCTTTTATTCGCAAAACGGGCAGGAAGGCAGTGTGGTTGGTGATCGCATTTTGGTCTCGATTGGTCGCATTCCCAACACGGAATGTCTTGATGGGTTGAACTTACAACGTGATGAGCGCAACCGGATTGTGCTCAATCAAGATCTCCAAACCTCAATTCCCAACATCTACATAGTTGGCGATGCCAATGCCCAGTTAATGTTGGCCCACTTTGCCTACCAACAAGGGCGGTATGCGGTGAACCATATCTTAAACAAGAAGCAGGTCAAACCAGCGCAAAAGTTAACTTGCCCTTCCTGTATTTACACCAATCCGGAAGTAGCATCGGTGGGTTACACCGAAATGGAGTTGAAAAAACAGGGCATTCCTTATGTCAAAACCAATCTTGTTTTAGCGCACTGTGGAAAAGCAATCGCTGACAATGAAACCAACGGTTTTGTCAAAATGATGTTTGACCCACAAACCGGTAAGATCTTGGGTTGCTGTATTATTGCTGCTACTGCTAGTGACATGATTGCCGAGCTAGCGTTGGCTATGGATGCAGGTTTGACATTATTTGACATTGCCAACTCCATTTCACCACATCCTACCATCAACGAAATGATCGCTGATGTGTGCAAAAAAGCTCTTTTTGATCACTTTAAATAAACTGTCTAACTAATCAACAACTGAATATGAAAACTTACATTCTCACTTCCCCTAAAAACATTCCTTACTTCAACGCAGCGTTAGAAGAATGGCTACTCACCGAATTTAAAAAGGGCGAGGAAATTAAAGTCATTTACTTCTGGCAAAACGCCAACACGATTGTGGTGGGGCGCAACCAAAATACGTACGCTGAGGTTAACCTTAGTGAAGTGGAAAAGGACAAGGTTAATTTGTTTCGCCGTTTTTCTGGAGGTGGGGCGGTGTTTCATGACATGGGTAACATCTGTTTCTCAATTATTTTGCCCAAAGCAAAAAAGGAAATGGAAAACGCTTATGAAGAAACAACCCGTAATGTGGTGAAGTTCTTAAACAGTGTAGGTGTACCCGCACAGTTTCATGGCCGCAATGACTTGGAAATTGAGGGCAAGAAGTTCTCTGGTTTAGCGGAATACCTCTCCAAAGACCGCGTGTTGGTCCACGGTACGTTGTTGTTTGATACCGACTTTACCAAGCTAGCGAAGTACCTCAATGTGGATAAAACAAAAATGGTAAGTAAGGGAATTGAAAGTGTCCAAAAACGGGTAGTTAACGTAAAAGAATACCTCCCCAACCTCTCTACCCCAACCTTCTTGGAAAAGATGGTGCAGTTCTTTACCGAAACCGAACATGCTGAAACGATTCATTTGGATGAAAGCAGCATTAAGATGGTGGAAAAACGTGCACAGGAACACTTCCAATCCTGGGATTGAAACTTTGGTAAAACAGCTGACTACAACTTTAAAAACAAGAAACGGTTTGAGGGTGCGGGCATCTTTGAATGTAACGTGCAGGTAGATCAGGGTAAAGTAGTCGACATTGAGTTCTATGGGGACTTTTTGAGTGTTATCGACATTACCCCCGTTACCCAGCAGTTGGTAGGACAAAAATACGATTACCAAATCTTTGCTAAAATATTGGGTAACATTGATAACTTTAAGGAGTACTTTGGTACCTTAACACCTCAACAAATGCTCGAAGTTATCTTTGATAACAAAAAGGATGAGTAACTTCTTTGAGAAATACATTAACGGTTTTATTGAAACTTTAGACCAAATTGACGCAGCTGACTTTCAACGCATCCAACACGACTTTGACCCTAACCAGTTTCCGTATGACTGGGTGGTGGAACGGGTTAGTGATGTCAAGGATTATTTGCTCAATCCGCGTGATTTTAGCGATGTAGAAACTTTTAAAAGTACTATGCGTGCTAAGATTAAGCACTTTTATGCGTGTTATTCGAGCAAAATCCCCTTCTTTTTGTTTACTAGTTTTGTGTTAGCAATCTTTAACAGTGTTGGGCAGTATGTCAAGTACCACTGTGACTTGGACTTTACTAATCCTGATGCTGTAATTATCTTTTTCCGTGAAAAGGCCTTAAATGACTAACTTTGAGTATTACCGTGATTTTGATGACTTTCAAAGAAGAGAGACAATTAACTTCTTTCTTTCAAAGTTTCCACTAGCGAGTCAAAAACAGCTCCAGGACTTCCTAGAGCAAGCGCGTCAGGCTTATGTGCAGTTACGCCAAACCAACCCTGCACACCTTGACTGGAACCAAACATTGCTGTATTTAGCACAGAAATTTCTCCCCGAAAAGCAATCAGAGAAGGATCGCTTAAAGAAGATCTTGGTGTTGCAAGAACAGCTCAAAGTACGGTATGAAGGGGAAATTAAACGCCAGAGCCAACAAAACAGTGAGCTGTTAATCCAGTTAGGTCAACGTGATGAGGAAATTATCCAGATGCAGCAGCTATTTAAAGAAAAGGAACGGCAACTAGAGGTGTATCAAAAGCAGCTCAATGAAGCCAAGGAGTACAACCACAAGCTTGAGGAACACTACAACAAAACCCTGGAAGAAGCGTTGAAGGAGTACGAGCAGCAGTGTACTGATGCCATTCACAGGCGTGATGAGGAAATCCAGGCCATCTTTACAAGTAAGTTAAACGAAAAGAACAGTGAGATTACCCAACTGCAAACTTACTTGCAAAGTGCGGTTGATGAAAATGAGGCGTTGCAAAAGCAGCACAAACTAGTGTTGTTTAAAAACCAAAAGTACGAAAAGATGGTGAGTGACTTGCAAGTCGATTTAGCCCGGATTCAGGAAATTAACAATTCACTTACCAGTGAAAAGCGTGACTTTCAGCGCGCTAACAACGATTTGGTCAAGCAGTACAACAAACTCAAAAACCGCTTGGAACAAAAGTTAGGTGAAATTACTAACGCGCAAGTTAATGGTCAGACCCATACCGTTAGCCTAGCTGACACTTCACAGCAATTCCACCGTCCTCAAGAGGCTGTTATCCCGCAAACCCAAGTTATTAGCTATACACTCGATGATATGGATGATGACATGGAAGTGGAAGAAACTCCACCAACAACCAATAAAGATCTACCTCGCGGCGCGACCCAGCCGAAGCGTAATTCGATTAAGCGCGTAAGCAAATTAATTGATTAAAAGCAGTTAAGTGTTAGAATTTAGAGCCGTCACATCATTACGGTCGAATCATGTCAGGCCAGAAATGGAGCAGCATTAAGACTATTTAATGAGTGTGATGGTTTTTTATTGCATAATACTTTGCACTGTAACCACGTTCTAAGTATTATGAAGACTCCCTTAAAACCCAAATTTCAACCAGCTAAGATTGCTAACGCCGTTGTGGTTGGTGGCATGATTGCTTTTGGTAAAACGACGATAGCTGAAAGTTTAGCTAAACACTTAAAGGGTTCTAAGGTGATTTACGAACTGGAAGAACAAGACCAGCTAGCTGATTTATTGTTAGCCAAAATGTATGAGCGTAACGACGAGTTGCTCTACGCCCCTTTATTTCAACTGTACTTTACCTTAAACCGCTTTAATAAATACCGCAAGGAATGTAACAATAAAACACCAACTATCTTTGACCGCTCGATCTTTGAAGATTGATTGTTCGCCAAGCAAAACATCCACCGTCCTTCCATCTTTACTTACTATAACCACTTGTGGAATGGGATTGTTAAAGAACTAATCTTTAAACATGGTATTCCCGCTTTGTACGTTATCTTAGAAGGTGATTGGGAGTTGTTTGAACAAAGATTGTTTCAACGTAACCGTAAAGTAGAAATTGATAACTTTGCCAAAAATAAGGACTACTTTAAGAACCTGTACAAGATTTATGGTGAATTTATTAAAAACGTTTGTTATGACTTTGGTATTAGCCATTGCATAGTAAACGCTAACCAATCAGTAGAATCCATCACCAAACAAGTACTAGAGGTATTAAAGTCAAAAAACTTAGACTGGGAAATTATCTAGCTTTATAATTTAATTAGCTTAATTTCCACTTACCATGCTGCTTAAACGGCTCATTAAACTAGCGATTTTCCTCTTCTTTGTCGCGGTTGGTTTTATTATTTTTATTGGCTCTTTTTGGCTCAATACCTACAATACTAAGGAGTGGGCTAATTTACTAGCTGAAAAGGATGCTAGTGGGCTAATTGTGCAAATTATTCCCAATATTAATCAATGATTTAAAGGCACTGTAGAGCAACAGCAAAAACTGTTCCAAACCCTGGTGCACTTCTTTATTCCAGTTGGTTTTGGTTTACTTTTTGGGATTGCTGTAGCCATTATAGCTGACCTGTTCTACCATTTAATTAAGTATTTAATTAAGCGCTCGTTCAAAAAAAACTAGATGTATAACCACAACTTACTGGAAGAGAAATGGTTGCAATTGTGAAAAACGAAGCAAGTTAACCGTTTTTTTGATGATAAAACTAAGCCCAAATACTATATCTTGGACATGTTCCCTTATCCTTCAGCGGCTGGTTTACACCTGGGACATGTGCGCGCTTACACCATTACCGATGTTTTGAGTCGTTATCATAAAGCGAAGGGTTTTAATGTGATTCACCCGATTGGCTTTGATGCTTTTGGGTTACCAGCAGAACAATACGCGATTGCCTCCAATAAGCATCCTGGTGACTGAACTGACAAAAACATTACTAATTTCATTGAGCAGTTAACGGCCTTTGGCTTTGATTATGACTACCAGCTGTCTTTAAAGACAACTGATCCACGCTATTACCAGTACACACAGTGGATCTTTGGTCAGTTATTTGAAGCCGGTTTGGCTGAAGTGAAGGAGATTGATGTCAACTGGTGTGCTGAATTGGGCACCGTTTTAGCCAACGAAGAGGTGTTGATTGACAGTAATGGTAATGCGGTGAGTGAGCGTGGCGAGTTCCCGGTAACCAAGCGAAAAATGAAGCAATGGGTGTTGAAAATAACTGCTTTTGCTGAAAGTTTACTCAATGGTTTGGCTGAGCTGGATTGACATCAATCTATTAAGGAAATGCAAACCAACTGGATTGGTAAAAGTGAAGGGGTAGAGGTAACGTTTGACATAGAAAACTCCAAGGAAACGATTACCATTTTTACCACTAAGGTGCAAACTATTTTTGGTGTAACCTTTTTAGCGCTTTCCACTAGCCATCCCTTAGTAAAAGAGGTAGCTAAAACCAACCCCAAGATAGCACAGTTTCTCCAAAAACAAGCACAGAAAACCACCACTGTAAAGCAACCTGAGACGCTCCATGACGGGGTTGATTTAAAACTTAAAGCAATTAATCCAGCAACTAATACTGCCATTCCGTTGTATGTAGCTAACTATGTAGTGGAAGGTTATGGTACGGATGCTGTGATGGGTGTGCCAGCGCATAACGAAAACGATAACTTCTTCGCGCGGAAGCAAAAGCTACCGATTATTACCGTCATTGATAAACAGGAACGCTTGCAACACTCCGGGCAGTTTAGCGGGCTCAACTCCCAAACTGCTAACACCCAAATTACGCAAATGTTAGTCGAGCGTCAAAAAGCTAAAAAAACAACGGTGTACAAACTCCGTGACTGGATTTTTAGCCGTCAACGTTACTGGGGTGAACCTTTTCCGATTTTGTTTGACGAAAACAACCAACCCCATTTAGTTAAAGAGCTCCCCGTTACCCTACCAGCTTTGGCTAACTATCAACCTGATGGTTCGACTAACCCACCATTGTGACGAAACCAGGAGTGGGCTAAGGTGAAACAAGGTAATCAAACTTTTACTCGGGAAACGAGCACTATGCCCCAGTGGGCTGGTTCTTGTTGGTATTACTTGGGTTATTTGATGTTAATTAATAACGAAAACTTTTGGCCAATTGACTCCAAGGAAGCGAAAGATCTTTTTGAGCGTTACCTACCAGTGGATCTGTATGTGGGTGGTGCCGAACATGCCGTGTTGCACCTCTTGTACGCGCGCTTTTGGCACCAATTCTTGTACCAAAAGGGAATAGTCACCACTAAAGAGCCCTTTAAAAAGTTAATTAACCAGGGCATGGTATTGGGACCAGATGGCAAAAAGATGTCCAAATCCAAGGGCAACACAATCAACCCTACGCCACTAATTGATTCTCATGGTGCTGATGCCTTGCGACTTTACTTGATGTTTATGGGGCCGATTAGCGCGGCGTTGACCTGATTGGATGATGGGTTAAACGGAATGCGGCGTTGACTTGATCGGGTGCACAATTTCTTTCACAAGGAAAACATTATTAAAGAAACGGTAGATCAAGAAACTGTTTATGGTTATAACCTCTTTTTAAAGCGTAGTTACGAGCACTTAGAGAAACAAGAACTCAATTTGGTAATTAGCCAAATGATGATCTTTTTAAACCTGCTTTACAAAACAAAACAATTAACCCTGGCTTATGCAAAGGGCTTTTTGACGGTGTTATCGTTTTTTGCACCTTATTTAGCGGAAGAATTAAACGCTAAACTAGGGATGGAGCCGTTTATTGTTCATGCTCAACTACCAAATGTTGATAACAGCGTACTTGAAACCGATAAGGTTAAAATTATTCTTTCGGTCAACGGTCGCTTCAAAGGTACCAAGGAATTTGCTAAAGGGGTTGATGAACAGACTGTCTTAAAAGCCTTTAAGACAGATCCGGAATTCCAAGCGTTGTTCGACCAACCCTTAGCGCGTGTTGTTTTTGTCCCTAATCGTATTATTAATGTTCTTTTAAAATCCGAATAGCTATGAAACCAAAAGTACAAAACTTAATTTTTGACCTCGATGGTACTTTATTGTCTTGGGGTCATGAACCACTACCACAAACTGTTACTTTTCTCAAAGAGTTGCAAAAGCAGGGGTTTAAAATTACCTTTGCGACTGGGCGCAGTCATATCTTAATCCGCAATACCACTCAGTTTATTCAACCTGATCTACCGGTTATTTCCTCTAACGGTGCTTTAATTTATGACTTTGCTCGGGAAAAAGCGCTGCATATGACCCAGTTAGCACCCCAAAGTGTGGTACCCATTATGCGTTTACTGTTGCAATTGGAAGAAAGCTTTTGCATTTACACTGATAAAAAGGTGTTTGGTTTTGAAAAACCCGGTATACCTTGCAAACGGTTACGCACTACTCAAAGCAAAATTGTAGAACCTGACATTACACAAAATAACTTTACCATTAATCCGTTAACTGATGCTAGCAAGTTTGATTTTGCCACACAAAACATTACCAAGATTCTTTTAATCACTGAAGACAGGGGTCGCATTAGTAAAATAACCAAACATCTCGATGCGATTGAAAACATTAGCTATGTCAGTTCTATGACCTTTGCGCTTGACATTATGCACAAAGATGTCAATAAGGCATACGGTCTCAAAGCATTAGAACAGCAAACCGGTTTAGATCCCCAAATGACCATGGTCTTTGGCGATGGGGACAATGATGTGGAAATTTTTAATGCTGTCAAGTACTCTGTCGCAATGGCTAACGGTAGTGATTTAGCAAAACAAAACGCGACCTTTATTTCGGAGTTTGATAATGACCATGATGGCATTTATCACTTTTTGCAATGCTTTCTAAAAATTGAGTAACGTGTAAAGCACACTCAGCTACAGTGCTGTTATTGATTACTGTAAGAATTGGGTAAGTCGGATCAGCAATTAACTTTTGCACCTGCTCTACATCAACGCCACGTGCTTTTAGTGCTTGTTTTACTATCTTAGCATCACGTTCAATTTGGATTACTTCATCAAAGAAAGGGCGGTAATCGTTTCAGTAATTGAGCATCACCGCAATTTCCACAAGTGCAATTTTGTCTTGGAATTGCGCTTTTAATTGATTGAGTCACTCTTGTACTAGGGGTTTGGTTAAGTTGGACAAACGCTTTAACTCATCAGGTTGATTAAAAACGTATTGTGCTAACTGTTTGCGATCAACTGCTTCATGATTGACAAACTGAGCACCAAATTGCTGTTTTACAATTGCATAACCAGCTTGACCATTTGCGTATTGTTGATGGATAAACCGATCAGCAAAAAAAACGGGAAAATGAAAATAGTCAGCGATGTATTGCAAAACGGTGGTTTTACCAACTCCAGCTTTGCCTACAACAGCGATTAACATAACAGATTTTTATTAATCCATTTGGCAATCCCATCATCGTCAACGCTGTCGGTGTGGTACTTAGCTAACTTATAACACTCGGGATCACTACCAGTTAACGACACACTGTGATCAGCTCACTGCATCATTTCAATGTCATTATCCCCATCACCAAAGACAATCGTGTTAGCAGGCTTCATTTCCACTAAAAAGTCTCGTTGGAGGTTTTGTAGTGCACTAGCCTTCGATACCCCTTTTTTAATAATGTAAAGTGAATGGCGGTAGCTTTTGGCGGTTACATCACTTTTTTCAACTAAGTTATCGAGCTCTTGGATCATTGGTTCAGGGCAAGTAAATGTGTCAAAGTAAACCTGATTTACTTTCATGTTATTTATATCTCAATCAACCGTGTTGTCGATCTCTTTGCGATAAAACTTACTGTCAGCATTAAAGTGCTCACGGTAAGCATGGTCACCTTCAAAGATTAAAGAAGGATTGCAGGTGTAATAGTTACCTCAACCCATGTTGAGCTTAAAGGCTGCTGTAGGGTAACGTTTGACAATCTGGTTAATGCCATGGATAAATTCCTTATCAAGCACTTCTTGCCGAATAATTTCATCGCGGAAGTAAATAATGGCGCCATCGAGGGTAATTGTTGGTAGATCAGTGTTTAGGTACTTTTCTAACCAACGAACGCGACAGTAATCACGGCCAGTCACAATTCCAATTTTGATACCTTGAGCTTGTAATTGTTTAAAAGCAGTTACGGTAGCGTGACTAACTTCATGGAGATTTTTGTAAGTTTTGCCCTGATGGGTAAACTGGTTTTTAGGATTTCAGCTCACAATCGTGCCATCCAGGTCGGAGTAAACGTATTTAATTTTGTTTTTCATATTTTTTCTAACAAGCGTGGATTAATCTAAGGATTAAAAACAATCTTTATGGTTAATTTAAGTGATCAAAAAGAGCTTAAGTTTAAGATATTTAAGCTCTTTTTTATAAAGCCATAATTCTGGCATTAACTGGAACAGTTAACCATTAACGCTGTATTTGACACTTTTCACAAATATAGCTGCCCCGACCATTAATCTTTTTCTTAATAATAGTGGTGTTACAGCTTTGACATTGCTTCCCCTTTTTGCCATGAATTTTCAAGAAGTGTTGGTAACCACCGGTATGATCTTTTTTAAAGGTAAAAGTGCCAATGGTAGTACCCTTCATTTCAACTGCTTTCTTTAAAATATCAGTTGCATTTTGACAAATTAGCTGATACTGCGATAAGTTCAAATTTTTAGCTAAAGTTTCAGGGTGAATCTTACTTGCAAACAAAATTTCATCAGCGTAAATATTGCCAATACCGCTAATGTTGGTCTGATCTAAAATAAAGGTTTTAATCTTCTTGTTGGACTTATGGCCTTTGTTAAAGATCGCTTGATGGTTAAATTCCTGATCTAAGGGATCGAGTGCTAATTTGTTCAATTCACGTGCGTTTTCAAACTGATATCTATTGAACAAGTGAAAGGTACCAAATTGACGCGTATCATGATAGTTAAGTTGATCACCATCTTGGAATAAAAACTCGACTAAAACATGGTTTAAGTCAAACTGACTGCCTTTAGCTTCAAAGAAATATTTGCCTTCCATGCGTAAGTGTGACACTAAAAACAAACCGTTACTTAAACAAAAAATAATGTACTTGCCGCGGCGCTTAATGTCCACAAAGCTGTGGTTGACTAACGCATCGTTAAGCTGCTTGACATTAGTATTTTTCAACACCTTGTCTAAGTGCACCTTAACTTGCTTGACAGGTTTGTTTAAAACACAGCTCTTAAGTTCGGTAATTACAGTGGCAACTTCAGGTAGTTCAGGCATTACAGTTGACTAAATTTTTGCGCTAGTGCTTTAATGCCATATTTATCTAAAAGCTCTAATAAAGCTTGTTTATCGATTGGTTTTAAAGCAGCGTGGACAATATCGTCATTAAGTTTAATATCTGTTTTAATGCTCGCTAAAAAGCTGAATTTCTTAGCAGTGTCAATTTGGCCTTGGAGAATCGTTTGCAATGCTTTGGATAGCTTGTCAAAGTTAGCAAAAATATTGTCAATGGTACCGTATTGTTTGAGTAGATCAATCCCTTTTTTCGGACCAATTCCCTTAATGCCAGTGAGGTTATCACTGTTATCCCCTACCAAACCTTTATATTCAATCACTTGTTTTGGTGTTAAGCCAAAAAACTGCTCAGCAAAGTTGTCAGTGTTATATTCCTTCATCTCTTTTGTGCCCTTTACACAAAGCCAAACACTAGTCATACTATCGACTAACTGTAGTAAATCACGGTCAGAGCTGTAGATGTCTACTGCCACATTGTTTTGTGTCATTAACCTCGCATAACTACCAATTAGATCATCTGCCTCAAACCCGTCTTGTTCACACACTAAAAAACCTAAATGACGCAGTGATTCTTTAACAACAGGAATTTGGACTAACAGTTCACTCGGTGTTTTACTGCGCTTACTTTTGTATTCACTGTAAAGTTGATCACGAAAAGTGGGCGCTTTAGTATCAAAGCTAATAACACCATAGTCATACTGTTTTGACTGCAGTAAGTTTCAGCACATCATTAACATTGTGCGAATCGCATTGTTAAAGGGTAAGTTGTGTAGTTTGGCAAACTCCACCTGTTGTCAAGTAGCGAAGTAAGCACGGTAGGCTAGTGAGTTACCATCAATTAAAATTGCATTTTTCATAAATTAAAAACCAAAGCTCTTTCAGTTAATTACGGGTGGTTGATCTAGTGGTATTTTTGGAAATAATTCATGGTTACTTTGCACCCAAAAGCTTTTGGCCAAATTAAAGTCAACCGTGTAATTAAAGCAATTAAAACAACCTGCTTGTTGGAGCAATGTAATGTCTTTAAGTTCTAAACCCCCTACCGTTTTGCTCAAACACAAATTAACGGTAGCTATTAAGGATAAATTGGGGTTTTGCTTTAAAACTTCCTGAACATGTTCCAAGGCATGGGCTTGCTTGTCACCAATACCATTGATTAACTTAAAGCCTAAATACAGCTTTTTATCTTGAACACTAAAATCACTTTTAGCCTTATTGATTAGTGGTGGGCAAATTTCATAACCACTGCTAATAAACTCGTTTAAGAGCTGTTTTTGCTTTTCCTTTTTGCCCTGTTCGTGGTTTAATCACCACAGGTTAAATTGCTCAAAGTAATGTGTCTTCAATCATGCTGTTCAGTAACTCAATAAAGCATAGCCCAAGGCGTGGGACAAGTTAAAACCATATCCAGCAAAGCGCTGGATGTAATTAAAGATAGTAGTCGCTGCTTTTAAGCTAAAGTTATTGGCTAGCGCGCCTTCATAAAAGCTGCGCATGTTGTCCTGAATTACTTGCAAGTTTTTTTTGGAAATGGCACGGCGAAAGCTATCAGCGGTTTCCAATGAATAGTTAGCAACAGTTTTGGCGATGTTAATAACCTGTTCTTGAAAGATTAACACTCCGTAAGTTTCTTTGAGAATTGGCAAAATTCGCGGATCGATGTCTGATGTGTCAAACCCTAAGTTACGGTTAGCAATAAAGGTATTAATGTTGTCCTGTGGACCGGGGCGGTAAAGTGCTAAAACAATTGCTAAATCATGGAGGTTGTGCGGTTTAATTTGTTTGAGCACCTTTTTCATCCCAAACGACTCTAGTTGAAAAACACCTAAAGTGGCTTGGTTAGTGAGGTTAGTAAAAGTAGCTTCATCATCTAGCGGTATTTGTTGGAGGAATTGCTGTACGCTAACTTCCTTGGGTTTTACCGCTTGCACAACCTCATGGATCATGGTGAGGTTAATTAAACCCAATAAGTCAAACTTATTGAGGTTGTACCATTCTAACCAGTCCATCGACACTTGGGTGACGTAGTTGTTGTTATTACCCACCATTAAAGGGATCGTGGTAATTAAAGGTTCAGTGACAATCACAACACCAGAAGCGTGAATGCTTGGTTGGCGCGGAAAGTTAATAATTTCACGCGCCACCTCCCACAACAAGCGAAAGCTCTTTAAACTAAGTTGTAAAACCGGATCAGTAACACCGTTTACATCAAGCTCCAATAAGCTTTTGTCTTTTGGTAGTTTACCCAGTAAATCTTCAGCACCCTCAATGTGTTTAAATACCTTACCGACATCACGCAGCGCAGAGCGGGTCTTAAATTTTTGGAAAGTAACTATTTGTGCACACTGTTCCCGGCCATATTTTTGCATGACATAGTCAATTACTAAATCACGTTTAGTTTCCATAATGTCAATGTCAATGTCAGGTAAGCCCTGGCGGTGACGGGAAATAAAGCGCTCAAAAATGAGATTGTTGGCTACTGGATCAATTTGGGTAATTTTGAGCAGAAAGGCCACTAAAGAACCCACTGCAGATCCTCGACCAGGACCGATGAGGATATCGTTATTATGGGCAAACTGAACTAAGTCGCTCACCACTAAAAAGTAACCAGCAAAGTGGAGTGAGTTAATTATCTCCAATTCTTTGGCTAACCGCTCTTCATAGAGCTGTTTGTTTAATTGCGGATTGAGCTTTAAAAATTCAGTTAAGGCTAGTTGACACTGCTCGCTTAACATTTGTGCATCGTTGTGTGACACTTGTAACGATGACGCTTTGAGTTTGGTTAAATCTCATTGACTTTGCTCCACTAGCTTTTGCAGATTTCCCAATTCCTCTTCGCTAAAAATTTGCTGTGCTGCCTTTTGGCTTAAAAAAGGTTGGTGCCGGAGTTGTTGCAACAATGGTGGATCCAATTGGATTTCGTTTAAACTACGGCTTAATTTTCATTCCAGTGGCTGGAAGTGTTCGCTGTTAATTTGACTAATTTGCTTAAGTGTTAAGAGCAGTGTTAAGTCCTTATTGGTGTTTTGACACTTAACTGGTTTTTGTGTTACTGCAATTTTAGGATAACGACCACTCAAACCATGTGCTAAGTAAACGGGGTTTGCGGTGTTGAGGCGCAGTTCAGTTTGTGTGCAAATAATTACCACATTACCATCCAAAAAGGGTTCTAATTGCAAATCTGGTTGGTCTTTAACTAACGCTAAGCACATTAGGTTCTGATAACCCCGGTTGGTTTGGGCAATTACTAGTAAATTAACGTTTTGTTCGTAATGTCGAACAGTAACACTCAACCCAATTAAGGGTTTAATGTGCGCTTTTTGACAGGCCAAAAAAAACTCGGTAGCACCAAATAAGTTGGGATCGGTTAAACAAACAGCTACCTGTTGGTCTTGAACAGCTAGGTCAACTAGCTTTTGCGGTGAAAGTGTGGAGTTGAGGAAGTTATAGTAAGAGTTAGTGTGGAGGTTAACAAACATTCACTAACGGTTCCTTCTTAGTTTACGTTCCAACTCTTTGATTTCACGTTTAATTTCAATTCTGGTACGTGGATCAAAGGTGTTTTCCAATTCTTTTTTCAACTCTTCTAGTTTCTTGATGTCATCTAGTTCAACATCATTTAAAACTTGGGTGTCCTCTAGCTTAGTCCGCTCAAAAAGGTCTACTGGTTCAAGCTGTTCAACCTTATTTTTTTTATCCTTTGACATGTATTAGAGCGACTGTGTTGAAGTCAGCTAATTTTAATAAAGATTTGCGCAGTTCTCAGAGATTTAATAGAATTAACTATAAGAAGCGCCCATAGCTCAATTGGATAGAGTGTCTGGCTTCGGACCAGAAGGTTATGGGTTCAAGTCCTATTGGGCGCGCCAAATTATTGATTCCAACCAACTGCTCTCAGTTGGTTTTTTTATTTTAGCTACGTTTATACACATTACTTTAACTATATTGAGATAAGCAGAGCAAAGTAACTCTTCATTTAGAGGGTAAAATGAATGAAATGCTTGGTGAAATACCACGCCATAAAAAGCTTTTTGAGTTCAAACCGTGCGTCTTTTGTCAATTTCGTTCAGCATTTGCTTTAATACACGCGCAGAAGGATTGTCAAAAATATTTTTAAAGTGCTAGAATAAAGCATGAAACGTTTACAGTACCGATTCTTACTTTTTGGTTTTGCATTAGGAAGTTTTGGTTGATTCGTTGCAAGTTCAGCATTCACTAGCGTTGTTAAAAGTAACAATGAAACACTATCAAGCGATGGTGGCGTTCACATGCGCTACCTTAAGGGTAAAGGCGATGTGCTTTCAATCTTAAAGAGTAAAAGTCCAGCTATTACCCAGCGCTTTGATTTAAAGTGAAATAACGGTAAAAAGACAGAGGTCTACTTAAACAACGTTAATAACTACATTAGTGAAAGCCTTTACGCTCAAGAAGCACTTAAGCAAATTGAGCGTACTGCTCAGCTTTCCATTCAGAACGGTGAACTACCAGATGTAAAGGTGTATACCAACTCTGGCGCTAGCTTTGGTTTAGTGGGTTGACACACTGATAACGGTCGCACTTGAGCGTTCCGGCACGAGAACAAATACGACAAAAACGTTCACTTTAGCTGGAACCAAACATATTACAAGTACTCTAACCGCGAAAGGACAGCAAGTAACCCTTATTACTGAAAGTGGGTGGCTTGGTTTGATTTGGGTTATGCCAACCAACGCATAGGTTTGGTGGAAAATGATGAATATCATATTGACAAGCGTGTTCCAGAACCAACTCCCAGAAAATGGGATAAAAACAAACCTTTATGGGGTGATATTCGCTCGAAGATTCTCTACAGTGCTGAGCGGTTAGATCCAGATAAGGGAATCTTCATCTGGTTCAACCAAACTGGTTTTAACACCAAGGGTACTAAGGGCTGGGCTAACAGTGGCTTTTTTACCGATTTTTGGGATACCAACAATAACCCCAATGCCTTTACCACCAACATCACTTCTGAAGGTGGTAACTCCAATTGGCACAGTCCTGATTGAGGTAGTCATACCACTGACACGCGCTTCTTTTTAAAGCTAGAACCTTACAGCAAGCTGTTTTACAAGGAAAACGGTCAGGAAAGATTAATTACTGTAAGTGATTACATTAGAAAAGCAAAGAGTACCAAGACTAATTACCAATGGGTTAATAAAAACCAGATTAAAACGCTTGTTAGAAAAACTCGCAGTATTGACTTAGGTTTAGGTAGTGCTGTACGTCAAACTTACACCACTAAGAGTGATATAGCCTCCAACCAACAGCTAAAGTACAAACTTAAGGATTCGACCTTTAGCATTGACACTTACAATAACTTTAAGCTCGATAAGTTACTAGTGCCAAAAACCAACGAGGATGCTACGGCAATTAAGAATGGTGTTTTTGTCAAACAACCAACACTGTCCTTTGACTTTAACCCCGTTTTGACAAACGCCATTGTCAACATTCACAATCTGTTTGCGCAAACACTTGATTTAAAGGAGCATTTAAAGTCTGATCAACCTTACAATGAAAGTGACAAAGCAGCAATCAATAAGGTTATAGAACAAATCAAAAATAAGGAAGTTGACTACATTCAAGTAGCTGATTTTATTGGCAAGCTGAAAAATTGAAGCCAAAATCCAGGTAGTATTGAATCCAAGGGTGAAAATACTGCACAATGGTATGCTGATGCTAAAAAAGAGTTTGGTTTAAACTTGAACGATGATGTTAATACCTGAACACAACTTTCCAGCTTAATTGCTTCTTACTTCTCTAAGGACATTTTTGCTAACGTCAAATTAAACGGCGCAAAGGAAAGACGGATGAAGGTTTGGGATGGTGCTAAGTTTGAGTTCATCCCGATTGAAAACACTGAAAAACAATCAGAACAACTAGCAAATGAAAACCGCGCTGAGATTGCTGTAAGCGCCATTGGTTTTCAAGATGAAGGCGGTTTACGTGATGCTAGTTTTATCAATAAGGTAGCTCTAACCCCTAAGAGTAGTAAAACTAAAATTGCTAACGGTGATGCTAGCAAAATAGAAAAAGCAGCCAACGAAATTTCTTATAAGTACCATTACCGACAAAACTTTAAACAAGCTAGCTGGGACAAACAAAACTCACAAACCAAGAGTATTGTAGTACAAAGCACTGATTTGAACGATGAGCGCGAACGCTTCCAAAAGGACATTAACAACTATTTAAAGGTACAAGGCATCTCTGAAACTGAAATTAAAGTAAATGCTGTTCATAAAGTTGATGCGATGTTAAACGCCCGCAAAAGTGATGATCCGAAGCTCGCTAGCGTTCAAAGTACGGCAAACAAGTATGGTTTAAACCTACGATCTAACCCATACACTGGTCAGTTTTATGTAGTAGTGGATGTAACTAATGCCAATGACTTGGGTAACCAACGCCGGGCAAATAACGCTAAGAGTTACTTTTACTATATTGAAGGGTTGGACAAAGGAGCACAAAGTTCGTACTTAGTGCGCTTTGAAAACAAACAAAAGCTGTATTCACTCGAATCACTAGCGGTTGATAGTCGTGGCCTTTATGTGAAAAATGTGTCCAAGGATGCAATTATCCAAGCCAAGCAAAACCAAAACCTTTATCTCGATACTCATAACTGGAACGCTGCTTTGAAGGCTAACCTCACCAACGCTGAACTTACTTTGCCTACAGCAAGTGCTGACAATTCAGCTAAACTATCTACACCTAACGCTGAGAATGATGAGGGTTTTTTGAGTGAAAATGTCAGTGGTTCGATCTTAGGCTATGTTGAGCGAATGACTGGTAAAAAGCTCTTTTTAAAGGAAAGGGTGAGCTTTAATAAGGAAGACAAAAATAATTTAAAGCTACGTTTAACATCGAACTTTACCTTAGACAAGAAGGGTAATTTAGAGGTTAAAGACCCAAGTGTAATTAACCAAATTGTAGAAGAAGCTAAGGGTTACAATGTCTTGGTTTCAGAAGAAAAAGGTGATGATCCAGAATCAGACAAAAACATCTTCAAGATTACTTTAACCACCAACCCTGAACAAAGTACCGTTATTAAACTGCCTTACTGGATTGTTACCAAGAAATCCAAAACTAACAAGGATGGTACGGTTAGAGAGCAGAAAAACTTGGTGTTTGACTTCTCTAACCTAAACAACTTCGAATACAACACAGTTGTTAGTCTGTTGTTTACCGACAGCTCCTTTATTAAGAATGCCTACGCTCCATTGCAAACAGAATTTAGAAAGCAGCTCAAAACCGTTTTAGAACACAAATACCAAGCACCAATTAAGACTGGTCAACTACCTTTATTGACCAAGGTACAATTGGCAAATAACCAAAAACAAATTGATAACTTCACCTTTGATCTACACAAAAACATTTTCAATAAAGAAGACATCAATAAGATTAACTGACCATTAATAGCAATTACTTTCACTGGTAGTGCTGCATTACTTTCAACAATAATAGCTAGTGGTGTTGTCTTACACCGCTGACGTAAGAGTCGTAAGCACTTCTGAGAACAAATGCTCAAAGCAAGAAAAGTTAAGTAGACTTAGCTAAAAAAATGGTTTAAACCACAAGGAAGATCCCAAAAGCGTGAGCTTTATTGCCATCCTTTTGGGATTTTTCTTTGTCAAAATGGACTTCTTAAGCAAGTGCAAAAGTTAATTAATCTTTAAGCATTAAATAAATGAAGATTTAATATTCAATAAAAATGACTAATAATTAAACTTGTTTAAAAACGTTCCCCAAGGGGCGTTTTTTTGTTATAAATTTACACGTATGAGGATAAAGCGTTTACGAAATTATTCGTTGCTGTTGTGTGCTGGACTCGCTGGTTTTGGTTGGCTTGTTGGTGGATCTTCCTTTTCTAAATTAAGTAACAAGTTTCCAGGAATAAAAGAAGTAAACATCTAAACTAAGTCAGATATGAGTTTTGGTTTAGTGGGCACTGTTAATAATAACGGTTGGAAATCGCCGTTTCGACATGAAACAAAATACCGAGCAGGGTATGATAAGTTCAAGTATTACAAAACCCACTACCGGGGTGCAAAAAAAGCTGGAACCAATGATGATCGATGGAGATGAACTGCTTGGTTTGACCTTGACTTTGCCCACCAAAAGATAGTGCTCATTGAAAGGGGTGAACTTCACCGTCAAGCAGATTTAAAAAAATCTGACCCCGCAACAAACGAAACTTCCAAAACCGTTTGGGGTAGCATTAAAGAAAAGCTGTTACAAAACGTCAACAACCTCCACTCAGAGAAAGGAGTATTCTTATGGTTCCGTCAATCTGGTTTTACAACTACTAGAAACTAGTGACTTGCAAACAAAGATCGTAACTTCATTGAAAAACCTAACGTAAACTTTGAAACCACTTTCTTAGGTGCTAACAGTGATCCATTAGATTACCCTGCAACAATTCATTATTCCGACCGTCCTTTAAAGAGCTTTACTAATCACGGCATTACTTTCTTTGTTAAGTTAGATCCTTGAACCAAGCTTTTTTACACCGACAGCAATGGTCAGCAGCAATCGATAAAAACAGCTGACTTTATTGCTAACGCTAAGAGTACACAGGCCAACTATCAAAGTGCAGCTGAAAGTCAACTTAAAGCATACGTACGCAAGGATGAAACTCTAAATGTTGGGTTAGGTAGTGCAGTGAAAGAGGTGATTGACACTAACACCACTGGAACTAACTTTAAGTTTGAAAACAGAAATTACAAACTACAAAACCAAAGCTTTAGTTTTGTCCGTTACAAAAACTTTAACTTAGATAAGCTGTTGATCCCTAAAACAAACGCTAATCTAAATTCAACTAGAAACGGTGTTTTAACTCAAGCACCTACCTTAGATTTTGTTTTAAATCCAGTTTTTGTTAATGCAATCACTAACGTTTACAACCTTTCTGAACAAGTAAAGGATTTAGAACAACGTTTAGAGAGCAAAAGTAACGAAAGTGAAAAAGCTGGCATTAACAGCGTTTTAACGCAAATTAAAAACAAGCAAGTTGATTACCTAAAGGTAAAAGAATACATTAGTAGCCTAGATAAAGATACCAATAAAGTAAGTACTCCAATTAACTCAACCGGTTGAGTTAAGTGGTATCAAGAAGCAAATAAGGAATTAGGTCTTAATTTAAACCAAGAACCGAAGGACTGAGATCAATTCTTAAAGTTAGTAGCTTCTTACTTTTCCATGGCCATTTACGCTAACGTTACCCTAGGACAAAAAGTAACTAAGGAAGTTAAAGTGTGGGATGGACAAAACTTCCAGTTCTTAGCAATTGAAAACAATGAAGACCAAGCTCAATGCTTTAGCAAACGAAAACAAAGCTGAAATTATTGTTAATGCAATTGGTTTTCAAGATGGTGGCTGACGTGATAATGACTTCCTTGATCGCTTGGAAGTGAAAGAAGATAAGGTTGTATCTGTAGCTAAAACACTACTTAAGAAGGAAGACAACAAGCTAGTCTTCAGATATTAACTGAAGAAGAGATTTCCAAAGTGCTAGTTGAGAACGGGCAAACTTACAGACAAGAAGTATTGTTTGAAAAGCACAAAATGATCAGTTACGTGAAATTGATGACAAGAGTTTCAACAAGAGCATTAACGATTACCTTACCAGCAACGGTATTAGCACTAACCTCGACTTTGATAACGTACGCAAAGTTCAAGATGTTTTAGGCAGCACTGATACTAAAGATACTCAACTCAAAACTGCACTGCAAAACTTTCAAACTAAGAACAATATTAACTTGAACGGAAATGAAAGCAATGGTCACTTCTATGTGGTAGTAGATGTAACTAACGCTAACAACCTTGGTAACCAACGTCGTATTGCTAACCCTAGAAACTATTTCTATTACCTAGAAGGTTTAGACAAGAACGCGCAAAGTACTTACATTATCCGTTTTGAAACAAAGGATAAGTTCTACTCACTCGATGCACTTAGGTTCGACAACAACGGTATATACGTCGATAATGCCTCAAGGGACGCTGTAATTCAAGCAAGACAAAAATCTAAACTGTATTTCAACACTAGTGATTGAAGGGGAAAATTACCGCAAAACTTCTTCCAAACAACCACTTCTCTTTCAACCAAAAACAGAGAGATCGTAGCGCACTTCTTGAAGTCCAACGAGAGTTCTAAACGTGGTGTTTTAAGTCAAGCTGCTAGTGGTGCGGTGGTTGGTTATGTAGAGAGACTAACTAACAAGAAGGTTTTCTTAAAGGACGAAATTAAGTTTGATGTTGAAAAGGATGGCATCAAGCTAGACTTAAAAGCCGACTTCTCGCTTGAACAAAATGGCTCTTTAGGTTTGAATGACCCAAATGATGTCAACAAATTGGCACAGGAAGCACAATCTTACACAGTTATGGTAAGTGATGGCGGTGCCCAAACTGACAATAATGCTGAAGGTGGTAATCTAAGAATTGCCTTAACTAAGAATGCATTCAACCCAAAACAAAGCACTACGGTTGATATTCCTTACAAAATAGAAAATAGAAGTGTGGGAAATAATAAGGAGCAGAAAACACTTGTGTTTGATTTCTCTGGACTCAATCCGTATGAGTACAACATGATTGTAGGGGCATTGTTTACCGACAGCTCATTTATTAATGATGCTTATGCACCAATTCAAAGTACCTTCCAAAGACAATTGAAGGAGTTCTTACAAGTTAAGTACGAAAACCAAGTTGGTGCTAATGGTTCATTTGACCTCTTCAAACCACGCTCATTGTCTAGCCAACAACTAGTTCAAGGTGAAAGATCACTAGATGGCTTTACCGTTGAATTGAATGCAAATGGTGGCAGTTTCAACTTCTTAACCCACGTAGATCCGTTGGTAGCTGGTTTAACTGTGGCTGCTATAGCTAGTGTAGTAGCTGCTGGTGCTGTAACTTATTTAGTAGTACGTCGTTACCGCAAGCGCAACGAGTTTGTCGACAAGATCTTTGCTTCTAACATTAGAGCAAAACAGTGACGTTAAAGCTTAATCGCTAAAAGCGATCAAAACCATCTTTGACCAAAATCTTATCTTCGACATTACTTTCAACTTTATCGTAAGTGGAGTACCAACCGCCCCAACGTGAACCGCTTATGATCACCTTTAACTGCTGGTTGTCAGCGTAACAGCGAATGTGGCGGAAGTTAAGCCCTTCAACGGAAGGAATGGTAAGGTCATCACGCGAAAAGTACCATTTAAAGTTTTCGTCTTTGTCCTCATTCATGTCATGTTTTAGCCATTCTACTCAATCCCAGCTGTAACCAGTTTGTTTGTTGAGTTTATTATGGAGAAAGAACACGTTTTGGTTGTCCTGGACAAAGAAGATTTTCGAAGTTTTTAGATCATAGAATATCTGTCCATCTGGTGTTTTCATCTGATAAGATCAACCACTTAATTGTGGGGTATAGTAATAACCCCTTCAATACCAGCCTAGCTGAACATCAACAAAGAAGGTGCTAGCTGCACGCATAGTAACAAACTGCGCATGGGTAGTACATTCATCAACAATTATTTGTAATTCTTCCAAATCACTAGGTGGATTTTTCAAAGGACATACATACAAATCGTGTTGTGAACCACCACTCTTGGTATTTCAGAACAAGCCATTTTCAGTTTGACCTAACAGTTCAGAGGAGACCCGAAACTGAGTTATTGCACTGTCTTGCGGTGTCATTTTTCACTTTTGGTTCACGGCATTAACCGCGCTAACACTAAGGTGCACTTTGAGCTGACCAGCATACTGAGTAGTAAAGGCAGTAAGCGAAAGACTGATTTGTGCACCAGTTAAATCCTTGAGACAAATTCGTTGATAAACATCCCAAAAGAAGATGGTTTGGGGAAAGCTGGACTTTTGTTTGGGGTTTACTTCGACCAAAAAGACATTGTTATTTTGCGGATCTGCTTGTAACATAAAGGTTTTTTGCGTTTTAATTCCCCTTAGGTATACTGGTGTATCTTCCAGTTCCTTTACACTGCTAGCGTACTGTGGTAAGGATTGTAGGTTATAGTTATCAATCTTTTCCGCAATGCATTTGTCTAGCGGATTTTCACCATTACTAGAAGGTGGACTTCAATCAGGGCACGCAAACGATAGCGAAGCGGAAGTACCTTCCGAAACATCAGCAACGGAAGCTGCTTGGGGAATTGATAAATGTACAGGAGTAGCTATTCCTGGTGTTGGCAATCATGGTTGATCATTGGCTTGGGTTTGCAGCTCTTGATAATGAGGGTTGTGCATTTCCGGTTCATTAATTCTAGTAGTCTCTACAACACGACCAGCCGGGTGGTGAGCATGACCAGGTTCAACGGGAACAGCATCTACTAGTCAAGCACTACGGACATTAGCTGCTGCAATTGGACCATCGGTAAACCATTCACGTTGATACGCAAAGGAAGTGCGTAAAGCTCTAATTCCCATTTGTGCCATTTCTCGATCACCAGAGTCAAATACTACTTGTCTTTGACGCATTAAATCTAACAAGTTCTCCCCAGTGGCGCGGGCATTGTAAAAGTGTTGGTCGGCACGAATTTCATATAAGTAAGCCCTTCTGGGGTGCTCTGGTACATATTCCCGTAACCAGCTACCAAAGAAGCGAATAGCTGCTGTGGGTGTTTCTGAAGTGGAAATAAAATAGCTTCTACCAAAATTAGTGGAGAGAATGTGTTCAAAGAAATTTCTCACATCACCTAAAGTTAAAAAGCCATGTTCAAAAATTTCTTCAGGGCTTCTCAAATCAACACGGTAAACAAATCTAACAGGATTTGGCATTTTTAAAAAATGAAATTTTACAAATTAAAAACTTCAAAAACTGCCTTTTTCTAAAAAAATTGTTAACAGTAATTATCCACCATCACCTTGGGATCCAAGTGATCAACGCGGTCAATGACGGTACGGTTGCGCGCATAAGGCGCATCGTACAGAATGAGGATCGAGGCGGCGAATTTGGCGGGGTCGTTGTGAATTTGCTCAGTCGTTAACCACGGCGTTCAGGGGGTGGGGGTGCCATCTTGGGTGCCTGATCCCGAACTGGAAGGGGCAGTACCAAAATCGTCCGCCTTGAGTTGGACTTGCTGGTTGTTATTGGAGCCCCGTTTAATCGGGGCGTTGGCGAGGTTGTTGGTTTCAAGTTCGATCTGACCATTGTCCTCCGAGTCCGATTTCTTTTTCACCGCCACCTGCAACGCCTTGACTTTGGTGTCCCCTGACGAACCCCCACGTTGGGTGGATTGGCCAGATCCAGATGTGGTTGAAGAACCAGTGGCCTCAGCGCCCTGGAGTTTTTCATTGCTCTTCGCGGTGTCCGCCTCGGCGTTCTTCACCTTCAAGCCAAACATTGCCCCGGTGGTGGAAGTATTTTGACCATTCTCGGTTCGCTGCTGTGGTAAGCCCAACCCCCTTTGCAACTGCTCATAGTACACCACGCTGCGCGGCACGAGTAAAACGGCAAACCGGTAGGGATTGGAGGGGTCTTGCGCCACCTCGACGGGGACCTTGTTTTTGACCTCGTTTCACTGTTGGGGTGCAGCCCCACTCAAACCAAAGCCGCCAAAGGGGTTAAAGGTGATCTGCCCGGTTTGGTCGCGCGTGGGCGTTTGCGGGTTTAACTTCGAAAAGTCGAGGTCGTACAACGCCCGGCGAGGTCGTATCGGCGTAACGCAAAGGTGGTGGCGGTGGTCAAAGCCGCTTCGGTTCGGGTGGGATCATACGTGGTTTGTTGACTGCCACTGCCGGCAGTGATGCCCTTGGCGGTGTTGTCGCGCACTAAGGCCCACGCCCCGGGGTTTTCACCCGTGAGGGGGAGGGACGAAAAGCTCGTGTTACGATACGTTCACGGGGTTAAGCGCGGGTTGATGGCATTGGTGTGGCGCAGCGCGACCTCGTCAGGGCGGGTGTAGCTAAATTGCTGGCGCTTGAGCGTCGTGGTGGTACTTGTGAAGTGTCCCACTACGGTGAGTCCCGTCGCGAGGGAGGCGGTGGTTCATATGAATAAAGTGAGGGAACAATTTAAAAAGAATATACTAATGAATATAGATCATAAATAGGAGTGTCTTGCACACTTTTAATATCCTCACTACTATTCCCCCCACCCCCACTGGGTAATTGCCCCACAAGCCACCCACTCACCCGTTCAACGGGGGAGAGGTCCACCGAATTGGTGCTGTCTGCTCCTCCAGCACCCCCACCACTAAGCACACTGCCAATGTTACCACTATTCGTCCCAAACACCGGTGTGGTTTTTTTGAGGGATTGGGGTTTGGCTTGGGTGGAATGGTCTGTACCAAAGCTTTGGCGCAGCTTGGTGCGAACCTGGTTGGGGTCCAACAGGTTTTTAAGCCCTGGTCGAGTTGGGTCGTGTTTTCGACTTTCTTAGGTTTAATCAAATGGAGGTAGGGGGAGGTGTTTTGGGAATTGGTTTGACCGGAGCTTTGAGTGGAAGCCTTGTACGAATCCTTGTCGGTGGAGCTAATTTGGTACGCGAGGGCATTGGGGTGCTCCGGTAAGGCGTCCCCTGTTGCGGCGGTGGTGGTAGCTGCTTGCGCGGCCGCCTGAGCTTGATCTTGTCACACCCCCTTTAAATCCCACACACTCTCGACCCGGCCCAAGCGGTTGACCCAACTGCCACGAAAGGCCGCTCAGGGCTGCTTGGCCCAAATGAGGGCGCGCTGCGTCGCATCACTTGCATCCAAGCCCGTTAACTGGAGCCCGAGGTAACCCGCGCGGGGTTTGACAAAGTCCGTGAAGGTGACCAGCCACCCGCCCAACTGGAAGCTCAAGCTGGTACCACTGACAACGAGGTTACCAACGTCTTGCGGCGTTCAAGCCAACCCGGGGGTGATCAGCACAGCCTTCGAATCATTATTTTGTTCGGGAATTTTAAAACCGATACCGGGTGAACTGGTCGTGTTGGACCCCGAACCACCCGCTCGCGTCGTCCCAAAATAGGTTTCCACCAACGCCGGATTCAACAACCCATTCACTTCACCATAAGCGGGGAGGTTGAGCTTGGTTTGGTCCGACTTTAAGTCGGTGTAAGACCATTTTTGGTCGGTGGCTTGGAATTTGTTGGAATCATCTGACCCACTTCGATTCACCAACACCGGGATGCTGCCCAACAAGCCGCGGAGGAAGAGCTGGGCGCGCTGCGCGTTGTTCTTGTTGGTGAATGACAGCGCGTTCGGTAAATCGGATGTGGGGGTGAGGTTGGGGGGAGGTGATCATAATTCGACGCGGATTCCGTCGTCGAATTAGACTGGGGCGCGCCGTCCTGCGTGGTTAAGTTCTGACCTGATTTACTAATCTTATCCTGCTTTAACGAGCCGGGATTGCCCGCTGAACCACCCGTTGTAGAACCACCCTGCTGGCCACTGCCCGTAGCGCTTTTAAAGGTGGTGTGGTTTTCGTCACTTTGTTTGTTTGAAGCCTTATCATTCCTTCACCCCGCCCCCGTTCAGAGCTGGAGGTTGGCTGGGTCGAGGGTGGGTCATTTGGGAATATCTTTCCCCGTAGTCGTCGTCTGACTGCCACCCAGGGTGCCCTGGACATTCGCTTTGAGGCCAACGCCGACATTCGAGAACGTCGGGAGAAAGGAACGCGAACCACTTGTGTTCGTACTAGTTCCGCTGGACGACCCCGCGCCGGTTTTAGGCGCGGTTATATCATCCACGCCCCGGTGGTTATTCCCATACCTGTGCCCATTCCCAATCCAGGGCACATAATCCAACACCTGGTCGAGCACCGACACCGCGAGGTTGAACCCGGTACTAAACCTGGTGAGCGTGGGGGAAATAAAAATACCAACAGCAAGTTTTAACACTTACCGTTGGTAAATTTATGTCTTTTTAGACCAAAAAGTTAACTAACTCTTTCAAGTGCCTAAAGGCTTTTCCTTATTTGTTATCTCAGTGTCAGCAACTTCATTTACAGTTTTAATTTTCATAATGAATTCACAAGTACCGTCTTCCTTTGGATCAAAGTAAGCTACCATTGAAGCAATTTTGGGGTATTAAAGTTTTTCATTGGCTTTTTCTAGAAAAAGATTCCTTAATGCTTTAACTTTTTTCATGTTTAAATGTTCCTTTCTTTTTTCTTTTGATTTTTTAAAAAATAACTAACACTTGCAACTCGGTTGCCAACAGGGATCAGACGCTTTGCTGATCAATTCAAAAAATTAAAGATTTGCATTTGCTCTTCCACTAAATAAATTGACCGACTTATTGAGAAGTGCCAACAAAATTGCAAAAAGTTTTTAGAAAGCATTAAATGAATAAAAATGCCAACAATTAGCAATTATTAGAACTACTCAGATCAAAACCTTTATCAGTAGATAGTTGTTAATAAATGATTGGAAATTTCAGTGTTTTAATTAATGTTCAACCCGAAATTCCAATTCAAGTTCTTATCCCAAAAAGGCTTTTTACAAAAAAAAAAAAAAAGCAAAATTAAAGAGTTATTTTTACTGTTGATGCGCAAAAAGAAGTTTTTGTCAAAGGTTTCCTTTGGTTCTTTATTTTTGTTATGTGGAACAGTTTTAAGCGCCTGTACTGGTATCCAAGCAGATCTTAGAAATCTTATTAAAGAAGCCACCGGTAAAGACATTGATGTGTATAAAGCAATTAAAACTACAGAAGGCAAAAAGAACATGATAACTTCTCTAAAGAAGTCTTACAAAGTTAATCCGAAAGATACAACAAAATTGTTGTTAGACGCCTGAAAACAAAGTGCGGAAAAGAGCGAATTAGGTATTCCAGATTTTGATTTTGACGATGTAATTTATCCCGCAAGCAAGGATCCTTTTACGATGGAGCGAAAGATTGAATATTTCCAGATGACATACCAAAGTTTTAAGGATTTGTCAATTGAAGCTAAGTTGAGCTATACCTTTAATTGGTTTGGAGATTATTCTTCAGGTGATTTCACTGCTAAGAAAGGTGACAAGCATTATTTTGATCTTTTCCTTAAAATTAAATCTAATTCTGATCCAGGAAAACAATTTACTACAGAAAAATTTCTTACTAAAGAAGAAAAAATTAAAGTTAATGGAAAAGAAATTACAAGAAATTTAGAGTGAATTGAGTTTAGCGCTTCACTTAGCTTTTCATTAAAAGGCAAAGATGATGTTAGTGAAAAAAGTGTGAACAAATTTTTAAGTACCTTTGCTAATAATACAGAAGGCTATTCATCAGATATTAATCTCTTCATTTACTTGGAATATTTAATTAAGTAATTGACTTCAATTCATTAGCTGTCTGTCTTTCTCCTTGATAGGATGGCTTTTTTATTTATTTCAAATAAATGAAAATACCAGCGACTAACCTTTATAGATTAATTGCTGGCACTTTTGTTATTAGCCTAAGACTATTTTAGCGGATCGATTTTGTCCAAACGAGTTTCCATTGAATCGAGACGACCATCCATAGAGTCTAAACGTCCTTCAACAGAATCAAGCCGCTTACTCATGTCTTGTAGCGTTTGCAAAATTAATTGCAGGGTTTCGCCTTGGCTTTGAAGTGTTCCTCTCACTTCAACTTTGAAGTTGTTAAGATCTTCTCCTTGAGCATTAACAGTTTCGACTAGTTTATCAACCTTAACTTCCAGCTTATCGACTTTCTTCTTTAGCTTATCAACTTTAATTTCAAGCTTATCGATCTTATTTTCAATCTTTGTAAGTCGTTGGTCGTTTGAGTCTTTGTACTCGTTGAACTCTTTACGCGTTACGTATTCTGTGTTCACTGGTATAACCGGTTTGTTAAGTTTAAATTGTCTGTTGAAACTGCCAGAGAATTCCACACTGTTGTTTTCTGGATTAATGATGTATCATCCCGAAAAAGTGCCTTTTTTGGTCTTTTTCATCATGTAATGGAATTCTTTTTCGTTATAAAACGGAATTTTCTCTTTCATTAATAAGCGACTCCTTTCTGAAAGAGGTTGAGAAAACTACTACTTGCAGCAGTGCTGCCAACTAAGTTCAGCTGTTTTGCTAAATTAATAAAAACATTACACATAACGGTTTTTGTGCTTACACTAACTAAATTGCTTAAAGTTAGTAAAGACACCAAAATAACTTCAAAACTTTTTTCAAAAAAGTTCTTATTAATAAGAAAAGTTCCTATTAATAGTTAGAAGGTATTAAAAACCCAAATTACAAAAATATTCAAACTCTTTGGCTTTTTTATAAAACCCTGTCAATTTATTTAGTGGGAGCAGATAGAGTGACTTTTGTTGAAAAAAACGAGCCTGCTCCCGCTGATTTAAATAAATTTAGTAAATTCATAGTTTTGCCTCTACATCAAACTAACAGCTTTTGTTAGTTTTCCAATCGTCAAAAATATTTTGGAGCTGTCTGCCTCTTACCTCTGGGTAGATGGCTTTTTTATCGCCATCATCCCCATAACTGTTGAGTGGGCTGGCATTAATTAAGGAGGCAATTTTGGCGGTGGCCTTTTGGTCGGACTTGACCGGGTAAGTCGTTTGCACTTCTTCATTATTCTGACTCCCCCCTTTCATCCCACTCACGGGGGTCACATACGCAAAGGTGTCGAGCAGGGTAAACAAACCATTAATCGGGCCGTTGAGCCCGGCCGTGTTTTCCACCAAAGCCTTGTCCCCCCATCACTGTCCAACCCGGCCGTGGTCGACCAGGCGAGTGCTTGGTTGTAGGTCGAAGCGTTCGAATCAGTCGTCATATCATACCCCACCGCGCCCGCTTTAAATGCCGCAAAGACGAGGTGGTCGGCCACAACGTCAAGACCGGCGATGAGGTAGGCGGGTTGGGTGAGGCCTTGGGCCTTCAAATTCGAATTTTTGGAATCCGAATTTGAGTCATCTTTAAACCCCAACTGGTTTTCGACAAACTGCTTCTGCTTGTCGGTGCCCCAGTTGAGCTCGGTTTTCGCTCATCAGGTCGCTTTGCCCGATTCCTGGTCCTCCCCGACAACTCAATACCAAAGACTCGGTACCCGGTCGGAACTCATCACAACGATCTGGCCATTTAAGTAAGCGAGTTGGGCGGTTGAAGTATGATAGAGCTGGGTGATGACATTCGGTAGGGCATCAGTTTCACTGCTATTGCCCGCACGAAGGGGGCCAGCAACCACCGTGACGGCACGCTGTGACGTTGCGATTAAAGCTGGTTCGCCCCGCGAACCAGTTCCCAAACCCGTTTGGGAAGCACCTGCCGCATGGGGCAGGTTAGTGGAAGTAGCATCCCGTCGGCTAGCCACTACACCCGTACCGTTGTTACCACCTCATTTTTCCAACCCCGGAACAATCACCCCCATCTGGTGCAAGGCCTGGGCGGTGTTGAGGTACTTGCTAAAGGTGGCGGTGTCACTCGCTGTGCGATTGACGGACACTGCTGCCGTAGCACCCCCCGCGGGTTGGCTTACAACCGCTTGTGGGCCCACAGGAGCGGGGTTAGATAAGCTTAAAGTTTGATTACTTGTACTGCTTGGTGGAACACTGACAGGTGCTGATCTCAAGAGCGATTTTAACCCCGAACTGTTCGAGCCATTGCCTTGTAAACTAGAAGCACTTCCAGCCGCACCACTTCCAACCATCCCCACCAACGGGGCATCATTTTCCGCCGTTGTTTTTTCCGAATTTTTCCAAGAGCTCTCATCCTTCCCCTTCCCCTCCTTGGTCGAATCCAGGGGTTCATACACCGGTCAACTTTCATTCAGCTTCCGGTACGCGCGGCCCTTATCGAGCTTAAAGCCGGTGACGGCCTTGGGAGCGGGGTTGTTTTAAGGCCTTTTTGGGAACGTTGGGAATTCCAACTCGATTCTTGACCCGAACCAAAATGAACCGTATCCTGAGCAACCCCATTCACCCGGGCTAACCCCGCATTGGGCGTATAAGGGGTCACGGGTTGTTCGACGAGGAGGTCTTGGAGGGTGGTGTAGAGGGAGCCCTTACCATTGGAACCTTGATCGTCGGAACCCTGACTTTCCTGCTTAACGTAGGGCAACGCCAACTTAATCTTCCGTTCAAACACCCACGTGGCCCTGGGCGCGGCTTGGAAGATGAGGATGTAGCTGGCTAAGTCTTGGGAGTTAGACCCGGAAGTGTCAGAAGATCCACTCTGCGAGCCATTAAGTGCCTTCTGTGATTCTTGGGTATCAAAACTCAAGGCATTTTGACTCGTATCTTGGTTATTAGAGTCCGAACTCGTTGTGTCCTGGAATTTCACCCTGACCAACGCTGAGCGGACCAGCGCCACTAACTTGTTCTGTCCCACCCGCTTTCAGTCCACGAGTTCGTATGAGGGGTGTAAATGGGCGGCCCGCACGACATCCAGCCCCCCATTGAGCGGTGTGGTAAAGGGCGTGTAGGGGGTGAGGGTGTTGTGGTCTTGGAGGAGGTAGGTGTTGGAAACTATTTATTAAGCATTACATAATTTGCTCTAATTGAGTTTTTTGTTCTTGCACTCAATTAAATAAGAAGTTCTGATAGTAATCCAATTGCTTTTTACGCATTTCGACTTCAGCAGGAATACCTTCTACTAAATCATTGCAAAGTTTTTCAAAGGCAAAGAGAATATCAGCAATCTTTTCTTAAATTTCTAGAGGTGGAAAAGAGAGTTCGATTTCAGCCATTACTTTTTGGCTTAGTTTTGGTCTTGAAGCTAGATTATGAACGAATTTTGGTGCTTCTATCTTTAATAAAAAGGATAGGAATTTGGTGCAGATTTTTTTATTTTTAAACTTTAAAACACCGCAATCTTGTGATGCATTAAACTTGCCATTACGATAAAAAACTACTCCAGCATAACCATTTGTAGTTCAAGTGATGTATTCACCATCAAAATCGCAATCTTTAATACGTCCTAACTCACCATCATTTGTGGTAGCTGCGGAATAAACTGGATTTTCTCCAGGATTATTCCTAATATACGCTTTAGTGATCGCTCGACCTCTTCTAATTTCACAAATATCCTTTACTTGAAAAGTTTCGAAAGGTATATTTGCTCCGTAAATTTTTCGGATATTTTCTTGGTTGAGCAGATAATCGCGATAGAAGGCATACTGCTTCTTTCGCTCTCTTAGCTCGGCGCTTAGCTCGGCGCTTAGCTCGGCGCTTAGCTCGGCGCTTAGCTCGGCGCTTAGCTCGGTAAAAGTATCTAAGATAGTAGCAATTTTCTCTTGAATTTTCTTGCTTGGAAAATCTAGTTCTATTTCTCTCATCTTTTTTAAAGTTAGATTAGGAATAACACAAGCATTATTAACATGTTTAGGCGCTTCCATCCCCAATGCATATGCCAAAAATTTAGGGCAAATTTCATTGCTTTTTACCTTTAAGACACCACAATGTTGAGAGGCATTAAACCTCTCATTGCGGTAAAAAACTATGCCAGCATAACCATCAATTGTTCAAGTTACATATTCACCATCAAATTCGCATTCATCTATGCGACCTATTTCACCATCATTTAATGTTGAACCAGAATAAACAGGATATTCACCAGGGTTAGCTCTTATGTATTCTTTGGTAATTGCTTTGCCCCTAGAAATCTCGCAAATATCTTTGATTTTGTAAGTTTTAATCTCCACGACAGTAACAGTTTAATTTGTTTCAACAAGAGCTTTATTAGATGTCAAAACCTAGACTAGCAATAAAGTTATTAATAAATTTATTGAAATCCACTTTGGAATTTACTACTGCATTAAAGTTAGAACCAATACCATCGCGGAAGCGACCACTTCTAAAGTCGCTTGGATCACTGTAACTTGTTATTTGGTTTTGGCTAATTCCTTTAAAAATTTCTAATGCCTTTTCGATATAGGTGTTAGTTCTTTGGCTATTAGTCTTGTTATTGGCCTTACTTTGATCTTCTTTTTTGTTGGCATTATCGAAGGTTTTCTTTAAGGGTAGAATGTAAGACGCGGAATCAGCAAAGAATTGTGCAGGAGTTCTCTTTTCGTTGGAGTTTTGCTTATTTTTACTGTATTTCTTGGATTCCCAAGTTTGCTCACTGTTTAAAAACCAATTAACAAACTTACGTGTTTCCTCATTTTCCTTTTCGTTAGCATGGATACCAATTAGGTTAGGTTCTTGAGTGATTGCTATTTTTGTGGAATCACTAGCTTTATATTTAGCAAGTGCCGGTAGAACAACTGCTTCTTCACTCTGTAAAGTGTTAGATTGTTCCAATACTTCTTCAGTAGCACTAACAATAATCTTACGGTCATATTTTTCATCGTTAAGATCATCGATATCGAAAATGTTCTTATTGTCTTCACGAAGGTTATCAGTCGATGTGTAACCAATTATTTTGTTTTCTTGGTTCTCTTTAGTTGTTGATTTACTTGCAACAGTTGAAACTTGAGTTCCACTTTTACCGTCTTCTTTAGCAGCTTTTTCTAGTTTATCAATAACAGTTTGGTTAGTAATTAAGATGGCATTATCACCTTTGTTTTTTCCTTCTGGAATTTGTGCTTTATAAAGGTAAATGGTTTTCATACTTTTACCTTTCTTGCTTTTGGATTGAGTCCCAGAACTTGATTTTTCACTAGATTCAACGCTTTCGCGCTTTTTGCTTTTGTCTTCTATTTCAAAAGTTCCAAGAAGATTATTTTCACTTTTATTGTTATTTTCTCCACCACTTTGAGTTGTTTTATTAGGCGCTTTAACTGGTTGAGTGAAGCGCGGAAACTCAATAAAGTTACCGTCATCAAACTTTAAGCGTTTAGCACTGTTACCAGCAAACGAATAAAAGAAACCTGAAGTGGAAGAAATACTGTAAGCTAATTGGTGGAACTTCTGGAAGTTAGAAGAGTAAGAGCCACCCTTATTGACAAACAAACCGTTTTTATCAATTAACTCCTTATAATCGCTAAATACTTTTTGTAAGTTTTGGTAAGAGGTTTCCTTATTTTTAAAGTTACTAAAGTCAGCCCGACCATCTTGCACCTTATAAAAGAAGTTGTCATAGTTACCACCACCTGCAGCAAATACTGAAGTAAATAAGGCGTTAGGTGTACTGTCAATCCCAAGTACACCTTGAATGTCCGTTCCCTTTTTGGTTTCTTTGGTGTGAATATTAGTAAATGATCTAGCTATCCTTGCGGAAAAATCGAGCAGTTCATGCCAGTTTTCAAAGACACTAGCTTTAAAGGTATAACCCTTAAGGCCATTCTCCACCTTTTGGTAATCACCTCAAGTTTTCTTAATTGCTTCATCGCTTGTAGCTTTACCATCTTTAGTGGTGTTAGATTGTTGACTAGATTCAGTTTTAAGTAATGTTAGAGTGGTAGTTTTCTCTGTGCCTTGTTTCTTACTTTTACCTTGTTCTTTAGCCTTTCCATTAGTTTCAGCAGCCTTTTGAATTTTTTCTCAAAGCTCTTTGGTTATGGGGTCGCTTTCGTTAATTTTTAACGAATTTTGAAGTGTATTTTGTTGGTTTGTGCTAGCAGTTCTTTGTGTTACAGCTGTTTCATTACCACCCTTCGCGCTGTTCAAGATATAGTGTAATACCGGTCCATTTAAAGCTAAAACTTCAGTTGAAAGTGATACGGGAATGGCGTAATTGGCCTTTTTGGCTACACCGCTAATGCGTTCGTTGAACTTCAAAAAGTTAGGTGATAACTTGGAGAGATCAACGTTGTCTAGTGGCAGTTCCATCCCAACACGTCCTAGGGTGGAAACTAAGTCGGGATAGTTTAAGATGAGGTTGTAAAAGGTCGTTTTGTCTTTAACGCTAAGTTTGGTTTGTAAGTTACCACGTCCACCGTCATAACCACCGGTAATTTGGGTAATTTCAATAGGATAATCATTGCCACCCTTAACCTGGTTGTATTTTTCCACCACAGCTTGTAGAGCATTAGCGGCATTTTTAGAAGTTAATGAAGAGGCTAACACAATTTTGCCATCATCAACTTGGTCAAATTTACCCTTTGCACCACAAGCAGCTAGGATCGCTGAAAGCCCTAAAAAGCCACTAAAAAGGGTAGCACCATACTTAAATTTCATCTTACAAAACACCAAAAAGATGGGAAATTATACAGCAATGGTGCAAATTCTTTATTTTTAAAAGTTAAAAATAAGTTGGATAGCTCCAATAATCCGTTAATAGTGCTTTTTAGCAGTCAAATTTGAAACTTTTAGTGTCTTAATTTGTGTTTTGCTAGTAACGCTTGGAAACGTTGTAATTGGGTTGAACTACCACGAACAATTTGCTTCGTATCCAAGTTGTAAATTAAGGACGGTTCGTTATTACTTTTAAAGCTGTTTTGCACAATAAAACAGTTCTGCTGCACTCAGTAAGGATCGTTCTGGTAAGCGCTTAACTTGCCAAATGGTTTTTGTTTAGCTTGATTAGCACTGGTACAGTAAATTAAACCAACCGTTTTTAAGAGCTTTAACAGCTGTGGGCTGTTGGGTAGACGATAGCTCTGTCCATCTACAATAAAGGTGTAAGCACCTGGTCAAAACAGTTTGGCTAGCTTTTGTAATTGTTTGGGTAACTGGTTAATTTGACTAGGTGCTAAAAACTGGACGTAGTGCTTGTTGGGATCGCGTTGTTTAATGTGGTCTAAATCTTGTTGGCAATAACTCATTAATCCTATTTGCGTGTCGGTGGGGATAATGGCCGTCATCCCCTTGTCTAGCAGTGCTTTAATTTGCTTGGTTTGCGCAATTTTTAAGACTGGTAGTTTAGTGTTGTCAATACTCAAACCGATGAATTGCTTGTGGCTTGTGTAAATTTCACTAGTTTTAAAAATGCTAAATAATGCTAAAAACTCTTTTTTCTGGGTTGGTGAGCACTCCAGTATCACTTGTTTAACTTGGCGGTTACCCAATAAAAAGTTATACAGCTTTTGGTAAAACAAAATTCCGTTACCATCAGCCACTAAACTGTTGCGCGGTTCGTGGTTTAAAGTTTGATCTAACTGACTTTCGTTTAAATAGGGTGGATTGGTAATAATGAGATCAATAGGTGTGTTTACCTGTGCTAGAGCAGCTAAAAAATCAGCTTCAATTCACTGCACTTCAACCATATTCAAACGGGCATTTTGCGCCGCTAACTGCAATGCTTGGGGGTTGAGGTCACTACCATAAACATTTAAGTGAGGAAAACGCTTTTTTAGCGCAATTGCTAACGTACCGCTTCCACAGCAAAGGTCAACCGCGGTTTTAAGGTTTTGTGCTTTGACTACCTTTAAAAGCGCTAAACTGTCGGCACGAGGAATAAAGACGCCAGGTTGAGTTTTAAAAGTTAATGAACCTAGCTTAACACTCCCGGTAATATAGGGTAAGGGTAGTTGATCGACAAAGTAAGCTTTTAAAGCATTAACAATTCCCTGTTCGTCAAAGTCAGTAATTGTTTTAGCGTGCTTTCACAGTGCTGTTAAATCCTTAAAGTGCAGACCAAACTTTTCTAATAGGGTGAGAAAAACACCGTTAAAGTGCGGATCGGTGCCATACAGCAGCTTTTGGTTCAAGAAAAGTTCATACAAGTTCATTAACTGAAAAAGTTCTCTAGTTGTTGTTTCTTTTCATCTGCCTGCAACGCTTCAATAATTTCATCAAGGTCACCTAAAATAATCGTGTTAAGCTTATTGACGGTAAGTTTAATGCGGTGGTCTGTGACCCGGTTTTGGGGATAGTTATATGTGCGGATCTTTTCGGCACGATCACCCGACCCAACCTGACTTTTACGCAAACCTGCTTGGGTTGATAACTGTTCGTTCTGCGCTTTTTCCCACAGTTTAGCACGTAGCATCTTCATTGCCGTATCACGGTTAGTAAATTGTGATTTACCCTCTTGACACGAAACTACTATGCCAGTTGGTAAATGGGTAATCCGCACTGCACTTTCAGTCCGGTTAACGTGTTGACCCCCAGCACCCGAAGCACGGTAGGTATCTACTCTAAGATCAGCTGGGTTAATATGAACTTCAACCGCTTCTAGTTGTGGTAAAACAGCAACCGTAACGGTTGAAGTGTGTACTCTCCCCTTGGATTCAGTAGCGGGTACGCGTTGTACCCGGTGTACGCCAGATTCAAACTTGAGCTTGGCAAACACATCGACACCATTAACTTCAAAGGAAACGAAGTTTAACCCGACACTGGATGGGATCATTTCGTTAATTTGCAACTTTCAACCCTTGTTAGTACAAAAGTTGCGGTACATATTGAATAAATCAGCTAAAAAGATGCACGATTCATCCCCACCAGCAGCGGGACGAAGCTCTACAATCACGTTTTTCTGGTTATTCTCATCAATTGGTAATAACAACAGTTTTAACGCTTCTTCGTATTCAGGGACAACACTGCGCACCCGTTCCAGCTCTTTTTTGGCCTCATCATGTAGCTCCTTGAGCTCGTTGTTTTCCAAAATGGCCTCCGCTTCCAAAGCTTGATCTATGAGCCGTTTAAATTCTTTGAATTTAACAACTAAGGGTTGTTTATGTTTCAGTTCCTTGTTGATCGCTTTGATCTGTTCAAAGGTCAAATCGGGTTTATTTAAGTCCTTTTCGAGTTGTTCAGCAAGTTCAACAATCTTTTCAACACTAGAAAAGAACTGCTTGTCAAACTCCACCTACAGTTCGTTTAAAGAACGGTGTTTGGTATATTCTTCTGTTTTGCCTTTCGCTTTTTTAGGAGTTTTATTCTCTAAAAAGGCTTTGCCAGCATTGAACTTTCCAGAAAGCTTTTCCGCACGACCGTGGACTGTTTGTTTGGTTAATTCACCAATGTAAAACGGGTGACATTTACCACAAATATCAATCGTAATTTCTTTTTGTTTTAGGGTTGATTCAATGGTGAAACTATTGCTGCAAGAAGCACACTTGAAGCTAACGGATTGGCTTGGAAAATGAAAATCTTTTTTCATTGGTTTTACAAAGCAACGGCTTAGATTATATATTTATTGCTTTTTTAGGTCAAGATAAACTGCTTAATCTTGATAATTTTTTGCTGTTTATGTTCCACATACCGCTTTAAGTTAGCAAATGCCGTTGAAGGGCTGTTTTGGTTAGCACCCATACTGAGCTTTTGCTGATAGTACATGCGGTTAACATACATCCTTTCGTGTGGAATTGGATTCGTTTGTAGCGTAATTTTATCGCGTTTAAGTTTGGCCTCACTGTAAAAGTGGACAAAGTCACGGTTGGTGTCCTTGGTATTGTCAAAGCTCACTAGTTTACCCTCAAAATTGACATTATCAGCAAAGTCAAAGATAAACACACCACTAGTCAAACCGTTGTACTTATCAAAGATAGCAAAGGCATAGTTACTAGTAAAGCGCTTAATCATCGCTACTCACCACAACATTAGCCAGATGTTCACAATCGGTAATGAGGAGAAGGCACAGATTACCAAAAAAGAACGGCTTTTACTGCTGATCTTAAAGTATTCGCGAAAAGCGCGATTAAGGTTAATGAAGATAATGTTGGCTAAAAGTGAAGTGACAAAGGGAATAAACAAGGTAAATATTAACGCCCGGTAGTGTTGACCAAATCCCTTTGTGCTAAACCAAGTTGCAATAAAAAGAAAACAGAGAACGTTACTAAAGCATATCAGTGCAATCAGTAAACCAAACACAGTGCGCATGCGCTCTATGTAAGAGGAAAATTCGAAGTACTCGCTGTCAATCGAATTAACCTTTTTGGCAAACCGTTCGATGTATTCTTTAAAGCTGTAACTGTAATGCATCACTAGGTGGCGGGGGTGGAAGGAATCGAACCCACACAGACAGTTTTGGAGACTGTTGTTCTGCCACTAAACTACACCCCCTTAGCGGTTAATCATTTTAATTTAATTTATATACACAAAAGACCTAGTAGTTAACTAGGTCTCTGTGATAATTTGGCCTTCCCTAGAGGAATCGAACCTCCATTTACTGATTAGGACTCAGTCGTGTTATCCATTACACCAAGGGAAGTTAGTTGAGGTACTTCAACGCTGCTTCTAGTTTAATTTGTTTGAACTTCTTGTTAACTAATACTAAAAAGAAGATCCGCTCGCCCAAAGTGAGGTAAAACACCTTGTTTTCCGCCTGCTGAGTTTGTCAAAAGTTAATTTTCTCTTCTATAAAATCGCTAAACTTTTGCTGTGAAAACCAGTTCAATGCCACTAGTTGCGCACGTTTGTCTGAATCAATGTTTTCTAAGGTAACTTGAGTGTAAGTTTCAGGAATATAAGCGTGAGTGTTGAACAATTCTGGTTTAAAGAGCAGGCTGTTGTCCTTATGGTTCTTTAAACTACGGTTAAAAAAGGCGGTGAGGTTAACTGATGCATAATCTTCCTTTTGCTTGTTCGTTAAACTTAAATAGTCGTTAAATGACCACAAGACATTGTTAAATTCAAAGTCAGTCGCAATTACTAAGGCTCACAAGGCCAAATAGTCAAACCACAACGTTTGGGGTTGGTGAAACTCCTTTAAGTTTTGTTTTATACGAAACAAAAAGTTGACAATTTGCCGCGGAGTCTTTAACAAGGCGAAGAAGTCCTCTAAGTAAAACATGTCAGCATCCAGGGCCAACTCTTCAAACAAGAGGTTGTACTTACTAATTTGTGCCAACGGACTAATTTGACTCTTTAAATCAAGGTACAGACTACTTTGTTTAAGGTTAATGTCGGGTTCCACCTTGTTTTTAATTAACAACATGTTGCTCTCTTTACAACCGACTAACACAAAGCAGTTCGTTTGCTTCAAGAGCAACAGTAGGTTCATCGCTTGGGTTATGTATTCCTTTTCCTCAAAGTCAAAGCCATAAAAGAAGCACACCCCGGTATTTTTCAGTTGGTACCGCCCGGTTTGATTTTGTTCACTGTTAGCCAAACAGAAGTACTTGTTAATTAACCGAGAGAGAATTTGGTGGAGCTGTTGTAAGCTCTTTTTTTGACGAATTGAAAATAACGATGAGACTAAAAAGATTAACGATGAGACTAAACCCAGCGCAATTGCAAACACCGAAAAGATTACTAAAAAGACAAACGCACCATGACCAGCGTTTTCCAAAATTGCTTTTTGCTGGGAAATGGTAATCGAAAAGATGGGTGTACCTAAGGTAGTACCCACGGTAACGAGTGTCGTTAAAATCGGTCACTGCTCCTTAATGAAGCTCAAGATGCCACGTTCATTGACAAACTGAAAGATCTTGCTTACCTTCTTTTTTAACCATAGTTGGCGCAAAAGCAAAAAGGGCACTAGTAACCATAACAACCATTTTTGCTGGGGTTTGTTTAACTGCTTTCAGCTCAAGGAACGCGCTAACACTGCCAATAACTTATTAGCTATGTTGACAAAGTTACCCTTAGCTAAAGTATTGGGTGGATTTTTCTTGTTTCGCTTAACAAAAGCGGGGAGAAAGTTAATAGTAAGGTCTTGGACAAAGGTAGGTTGGAAATAATTGTCCAAACGGATTAAAAAGTTAATTTTTTCATCCTCACCTTCACCGGAAAACCAAATTATTTGTGGTTTGTCTTGGTTGTTGAGCTGATTAAAAATATAGCGCAACGTTTCTATTTGGTTTTGCGTTTCCATTAGCTTTAATATACTAAAATTATGAGCTGCGCAGATATAGTTCAATGGCAGAACATAACCTTGCCAAGGTTAAGATGCGGGTTCGATTCCCGTTATCTGCTCCATATTAAATTTTCCTAAAAGCACCTGGTTGGCATTGTAAGCTAATCAGGGCTTTTTATTAATTTATGGCAAAGGTCGCACAAATTCGAGCAATAGTTGAACAGTTAAAACGCTATGATTACCATTACTATGTTTTGGACGATCCGCTGGTCAGTGACTTTGAATACGACCAGTTATACAAACAGCTGCAAGCGTTGGAGCAAGCCCATCCTGAGTTAATCCAACCCGATTCACCAACCCAACGTGTTGGGGGAATTGTAGTGGAAGCATTTAATAAGTTTCCTCACCAAAATCCAATGCTTTCCCTAGACAATGCCTTCGACACAGCAACAATTGCTAGTTTTATTGCCAACATTAACAACTTAACTGGAGTGCAAAACCGCTTTGTGGTGGAACCCAAAATTGATGGTGTAAGCATCTCTTTAACTTACGAAAACGGATTGTTAACTCGGGCTTTAACCCGCGGTGATGGACTTGTGGGTGAGGATGTTTTGAGTAATGTTAAAACGATTAAGAGCATTCCCCTAACGATTCCTTTTCACAAACAGGTGGAAATCCGCGGTGAGATCTTTGTCGATAAAAAAACATTTGCGCAAATTAACGAGAATTTAGCAAAACCGTTTGCCAATGCCCGCAATTTAGCAGCAGGTACACTACGGAACCTCAACAGTGAGGTGAGTGCCAAGCGCAAACTTAAGGCCTTCTTTTACTTTGTTCCCAACGCCTTAACTTTGGGTTGTAGGAGTCAAAGTGCCGTGTTAGCACAGTTAAAGCAGTGAAACTTTCCAGTGTCCAAAGCGGTGGCTAGCTTTGATCGACCCGAAGCATTAATTGAGTACCTCGATCAGTTTGACCAAACACGTGATCAGTTGAACTTCCAAGTCGATGGCCTAGTGGTTAAACTAGATAACTTTCACTTTTACGACCAGTTAGGGTTTACTAGTAAGTTTCCCCGTTGGGCGTTGGCGTACAAGTTTAAACCGAAGTTTGTCCAAACCAAACTGCGTGGTGTCTTGGTAACAGTGGGACGCACTGGCAAGATTAACTATACCGCGCAGTTAGATCCAGTTAACTTAGAGGGGACAGTAGTATCAGCAGCCACACTGCATAACTTTGACTACATTAAGGAGAAGGACATTCGTTTAAACGATACAGTGATAATTTACAAAGCGGGGGAAATTATCCCTAAGGTATTGGAGGTGTGTTTACCGTTAAGAACAGCAGCGAATCAACCGATTCCCGAACAAACCCACTGTCCGGCATGTCAAGCCCCGTTAGTGCAGTATAAGGATGAGGTAGATCAGTACTGTACCAATGAACGTTGTGACCAGCGTAACCTTGAAGCGATTAATTACTTTGTGTCCAAAACGGCTATGGACATCCAGGGGCTAAGTATCCAGACCATTAGTAAGCTGTATGAAAATAACTTAGTGCGCAGCGTCGTTGATTTATACCACTTAAAGGAGCACAAAGCCGCGGTGTTAGCCTTGGAACTTAAAATTGGTGAAGTGCTGTTCAATAAACTAATCAGCAGCATCGAACAGTCCAAAACCAAGGGGATGGCACGCTTGTTAACTGGGCTTGGCATTAAACATGTGGGGCAAGTGTTAGCCAAAAGCTTAACGAAGCACTTTGAAAACATCGATGCCTTACAATCCGCCAGTATGGAAACACTGTTAGAACTCCCTGATGTGGGACCGACTGTGGCAGAATCGTTGTTTAACTGGTTTCACAATGACAATAACTTACAGCTGTTAGCTGCACTTAAAGCAGTTGGAGTGCAAATGGATGCTTTAAAGAGCAACACTAACTTTGACACCGCGAGCATTTACTTTCAAAAGAGTTTTGTTATTACTGGCAGCTTTCCAATTAGTCGCGATACCATTAAAAACTTGCTCGCCAATAAGTATGATTGTCGTTTTACAAATAACGTCACTAGTAAAGTTGATTTTGTGTTAGCTGGCATTAAGGCTACACCTCGTAAACTTGAACAAGCTAAAGCCCTCAATATTCCCATTATTAATGAACCAATTTGAACCTAAATTTACCCTCATTGACACGGTGAGCAATCAGAGCGTGGTATTAGAACAAAAGCAAATTAACATTTATCTGTGTGGACCGACTGTTTACAATGATTTGCACCTAGGCAATACCCGTCCCTTAATTGTGTTTGATGTGCTACAAAGGGTGTTGCAAGCAGCGCAGTACAAGGTGCAGTTTGTCCAAAACATCACTGATATTGACGACAAGATTATCAAGATCGCGCAGCAACAGGAAATTAGTGAAGCGCAGTTGTGCAAACAGCAAATCACCGCTTACAAAAGCTTGTTGAAAAAGCTCAACATTTTGCCGATTAAACACCTCCAAGTCACCGATAAAATTGACAAAATGCCCGGTTACATTGCCCGGTTAGTCCAAATGGGCTTTGCTTACGTTTCGCCTTTGGGCAACACGTACTTTAGTGTAAGCCAATTACCCCAGTATGGTATTTTAGCCAACCGTGTTGTGGAAACAATTGAGGATGAAGCTACTGACAAACGCAATAAACTGGACTTTGTTTTGTGAAAACAAACGACCGCTGGGGTAAAGTGAAACAGTCCGTGAGGTTGGGGTCGGCCGGGTTGACACGTGGAGTGTGCCTTTTTAATTGATTACAGCTTTAAAGACCAGTTGACAATTCATGGTGGTGGGGTGGATTTGAAGTTTCCCCATCATGAAAACGAAAACGCAATGCATATGGCACTGTATGACAAACCATTAACGCAGCATTGGATGCACATTGGCCACTTAATGTTTGAAAACCAAAAGATGTCCAAGTCACTGCAAAACTTTCTTTTAGCAGTTGACTTTTTGACAATCCATGACTTTCGCATTTTGCGCTGATTGTTCTATCAAAAACACTATTACCACCCGTTGGATTTAAGCCAATCTTTAATAGAGCAAGCTTGCAGTGATATTAAAAGGATCCAAAAGGCAGTCAATGTGTGCCGCACTTGGTTTGTGTATTCTGAACAATCCGCCATTCCCGCGCCCAAACAGTTTGAACCGGTGTTTAAGGCACTTCTCAATAACCTCAACTTTGCTAATGCCATTACCCACATTTGGAAGTTAGTCAAACAAATTAACCATGATGTAAGCAAGCAAAACTTGAGCGGTTTAAAGGAACATTTAAGCCATTTGGAGTGAGCTTTAAACATCTTGGGCATTGGCTTTAAGTCGATCCACACTAAGCTCAATGTACAGTTAATTAAAAAGTGAGCTAGTTTGCGCAAAAATGGTCAGTTAGACAAGGCTGATGAAGTGCGCCAAAAGCTAATTAAAAAAGGTTTGTTATAGTAATGAAGCGGATGCAAGAAACCAGTTTTTTATTTGGTAGTAAGGCCTTTTTGGAAGCGTTAGATAACCAACTGCAAATTAAAAAGGTCAATTTATCTGATAAGCACCAAAAGCTGTTGGGCTTAATTAAGAAACGGGGATTGCGGTATGAAATGCACTCCAGCCAGTGGTTTCACCAGCAGTTTCGCCACATTAACCACCAGGAATTTGTTTGTGTAATCAACCCTAACCAAATGCTCAAAACAATTGAGCAGTTAATCCAAATTACAGACAGCAAGTCCACCAGTACCCTGGTAATGCTCGATGAGATCCAAGATCTGCATAACTTTGGCGCCATCTTGCGCACCTGTATGGCAGCTGAAGTGGATGGGATTATCTTTAAAAAGCATAACCAGGCGCCCATTAACAGTACCGTTATTAGAACCAGTATGGGAACTGTCTTTTACCAGAACTTAGTGCAGGTTACTAACCTCAGTTATGCCATTACTACCCTGCAAAAACACGGCTTTTGAACGGTCGCTACAACATTAGATGAGCGCTTAAAGCCAAAAGATTACCGCCAAGTAGACTTTGACAAGCGCATTTTACTGGTAGGTAATGAAGATAAGGGCTTAAATGCACTACTGTTAAAAAACGCTGATTTAAAGGTCAAAATTCCGATGAATCCCAAGCTCAACTCACTCAATGTTAGTGTTGCCGTGGGGATTATCTTGTTTGGATGAAAAAGCTAATTTTTAAGATTAATTAACACTATGGCTCAAGTATATTCCCAAGAAGTGTATGTGCAATACCTCAAGCGCTATGGCTTTGTCTTTCAAAGTAGTGAGCTTTACAATGGACTTGCCAACAGCTGGGACTTCGGTCCGTTGGGTGCCGTTTTAAAGCAACAAATTAAAACGGCACTGTACAACTTCTTCATTAAAAATAAGCGGGATGTATTGTTGATTGACACGCCAATTATTCTCAACGAACAGATCTGAAAAGCTAGTGGCCATTTAGCCAATTTCACTGATGCTCTTGTGGATTGTAAGAGCTGTAAGTTGCGTTTTCGTGTTGATCATTTGGATGAACAAATTAAAAGCGCCACCCAGTGAAACCCAAAGCAGGTCAACTGTCCTAACTGTAAGGCCAATAATTGGTCAGAAGTACGCGATTTTAACCTCTTGTTCCAAACTGAAATTGGCGTTGTCAACAGCGAAAAACGCCTGGTTTACCTTCGTCCGGAAACAGCTCAGGGCATCTTCATTAACTTTAAACAGCTGTTACAACTCAAAAAGCGTCCTTTACCGTTTGGCGTAGCCCAGTTTGGTAAGAGCTTTCGCAATGAAGTGACCCCGGGAAACTTTTTGTTTCGCGTTCGTGAATTTGAACAGTTTGAAATGGAGTGGTTCTGCAATCCTCAAGCCAGTTTAAGCGTTTTTGAAAGCCAACAACAAGCAATTGCTCACTTTTTGTTTAAGGTACTGCAATTAAACCCAGCATTGGTTAAACAATACGAGTATGACAAGAATGAATTAGCACACTATGCCAATAAAACAGTGGATTTTTTATTCCAGTTTCCCCATGGCTTGAGGGAATTGTGGGGTTTAGCTGATCGTGGTACCTTTGATTTAGAACAACACCAAAAGTACGCCAAAAAGCCCTTAGACTTCTTTGATGGAGAGAATAACGAACACTTTATTCCAGCTGTAGTGGAGCCTTCGGTGGGAATTGAGCGCTTGTTTTATGCCTTGATTGTTAGCAGCTATCAACAAGAGCAGTTGGAAGGGGAAATGCGCGAAGTGTTACGTTTACCCTTTCACTTATGTCCAGAACAAATTGTAGTGCTGCCCTTAGTCAATAAACTCAAAGAAACAGCACAAACATTATTTGAAGCGCTGAGTCAAACCCACTGACGGATTGGCTTTGAAAGCGCCGGTAGTATTGGCAAACGGTACCGTAAAGCTGATGCCATTGGCACTAAGTTTGCCATTACCTTTGACTTTGAAAGTTTAGAAGACCAAGCTGTTACCATCAGAGAACGGGATTCACTCAAGCAAGTGCGTGTCCCAATCAAGGAGCTCAAGGCTTGGTTTGCCCAACACGATGACCAGTCCCACTAGCCTAGATCAGCTCAAACAGCAAATCAAAATAGCTCCCATAGTGGAGCACTATGCCATTAAGCTAAAAAAGAAGGGGAAGGACTTTGTGGCACTCTGTCCCTTTCATGCTGACCAAAACCCCTCGATGACGGTGTCAGTTGCAAAGAACATCTTTAAGTGTTTCTCGTGTCAGGTGGGCGGTAATGGGATTGCTTTTATCCAAAAAATTGATCAGGTAGATTGAAAAACGGCGCTCAATAAGGCACTTAGTATTCTCAATCTTGACTCACAATACGCTGTTAACTTTCACCTTAAGGAAGTTGACCCAAAGTTAAAGCGCTATTGGGATCTACACAGTGCCCTAGTCGATTACTATCAAACCCGGTTAAAGCTAGAGCCCAAAGAGCAGGGTTTGACTTACTTAACTGAAACACGAAAGTTAAGTCCTCAAGTAATTGAACGCTTTCAGTTGGGTTTAGCGTTTACTTTAGAAGACCAGTATTTTCTACCCAGTCTCTTAAACTATCCCTGAATTAGCCCGGCAATTGAAAAGGCAGAGCTCTGTTTTGCTACTGAAAAATTCCCAGAAGCTTTAGGATTTTTTAACCAACAAACGCATTATGCAACCTTTAAGAGCCGGATTATGATTCCGATCCATGACCTTAAGGGTAATCCAGTAGGTTTTTCAGGGCGTGCACTGCAAAAAACGGAAAAGATTAAATACAAAAACAGTGCAGAACACCAGTGGTTTAAGAAGAGTGAATTGTTATTTAACTTCCACCGGATTGATAAAAACACACTAAAGCTGTATTTAGTTGAGGGTTACTTCGATGTCTTTGCCCTTACTAGCGCTGGGATTGGTGATGTAGTGGGCTTAATGGGTTTAGCCTTGAGTGAAAGCCACATTATTGCCTTTCAACAGCAACTAAAAGCGCTAGAAACAGTGGTCTTGGCACTCGATAATGATACAGCGGGTCACGATGCTACTTTTAAGCTATTACAAGAGTTAAACGCACACGGCATTATTGTGGAAGTGGTCGATTGAAACCAAGCCGCTTACAAAGACTGGGATGAGTTGTTTTTAGCTGAAGGTAGTGATGCGGTTAAAGCTAAGACTCACAGGGTTTTAAACCTCGTGGAATACTTAGTGGCTTACTTTAAAACCAAGGGCTTTGATGAGCGGATTACCGTCAATAAAGTTATCGACATTATTGCACAAAACCAGAAAGTAACAGCTGACACTAGCTTTAGCCGCTTTTTGTGTCAGAAATTACAGCAATTGTTGCAATACAGTGATGTGGAAACACTGTTCACACAATTACAGCAGCAAAAGCTCAAAGTAAAAGTTAATAAAACTACAACTTTTACCCAAAGAGCCCCGATTTACGAATCAGTGGTTGGTGTGGTTGATAATAGTTTTAGAAATGAATCGCAGCCGGTTGCCATTACCAAGGAGTTTTTAGTCGAAAACAACTGAAAGGAGACCAAGGAACGTGTATTTCATGCTGAAATCTTCGCTTACGTACTGTTAGATAAGCAGTTTTTAGTCGAATTAAAGCAATCTGATTTAGATGAATTGTTTGCTTCATTGCAAACACCGTTGTTTGATGTTGCCCTTTTTATTGATAAAGCGCGGCTTTATTGAGCTAAGGTGCAAGAGCCTGATTGGGCTGTGTTTAACAGTATTTTAGGGGAACAACAAGCAATGTTTCCAACAACTTTTTTAGCGCAAATTAAGGAGTTCTTTTTAAACAAATCACTCTCATATGACCCTGAGGATTATGAGGAAGATTTACAGTTTTTTCGGCAACTAATTGTGAAACAAAAAGAGCTTTTAAAATATTTTAAAAGCATGGTTGAGCACTAAATAATGTACAATTCCACTTGGCGTGCGTGTATACGCGTGCGCACTAGACTGAATGTCATCGCCAAAGAAAAATTTCAAAAAACCTCAGCCTAAAACTGAAAATCAAAAACAAGCACTTAACGAAGAGCGCATTGCTGAACTTAAAAAGAGTCGTATCCTCGGTAAAAACCGTCCGTTTAAAAAGATGATTTACGTTGACACTAAGGCACAACGTAAACAAAAACACGAAAACGTAGCCTTTTTAAAAACGCTTCAAGAAAACAAGGAGAGTGATGTACCAAAGAAGCGTCGCGGTCGAAAGCCAAAACACGCACCTTTAAAGGAAAAGAACAACCTTAAGCTGTTTGATATTTTAGAAGGCTCTCTAAAGAGTCATACCGAAAATGATGATACTAACAAGGTAATTAGCCTGTTGGTGGAGGTGTGGGAGAAAAAGAACAAAAAGAAAGACAATAACTCGCTTTCCAACAAGGACATTGTTAATGTTTTGTCCAAGTTTGAACTCCCAGATGATGAAATTATCTTTGTTTTGGATGAACTGCGTGACAAGGGAATTGAACTACCACATGATGTGGAAGAGCACATCCATGAGTTCCGTGCTAACCAAGACTTGTCGATCATTGACGAGGACATTGAAGAATTAACCACCAAAAACATCTCTAATCGTGATAAGGTTGATGACAACGTACGTTTCTTTCTAGGTTCGCTCGATTCTTCCAAGATGTTGGACTTTGAGTCTGAGCAGCGAATTGCCAAAGTTTTAAACAGTACTGATGAAGAATCACGCAAGTATGCCATTAATCAACTGGTAACCTCTAACCTTAGGTTAGTGGTCTCCATTGCTAAAAAACACTTGGAAAGAGGATTGGATTTTAATGACCTTATCCAGGAAGGTAACCTAGGACTTTTAAAGGCCATTTCCAAGTTTAACTGGTCATTGGGTAATAAGTTTTCCACTTATGCTACTTGGTGGATTAAACAAGCGATTACTCGTGCTATTGCTGATCAAGCACGTACGGTTCGGATTCCCGTACACATGGTGGAAACTATTAACCGTTTAGCTAAAGCTGAACGTGCCTTAAACCAAGAATTAGGACGCGAACCCACCGCGGAAGAGTTAGCGGAAAAAATGGGTGGTCAAGCTGAAGGGTTTACAGTTAAAAAGATTGCTGAAATTAAACGTTTAAGCTTAGATCCTGTTTCTTTAGATAAAACAGTGGGCCACGATGAAGAATCGCAGTTCGGTGACTTTGTGCGTGATACTGATGCCCAAATGCCCGATGAGTTTACCGAAAGCCGTTCTAATTACGAAAAGATTGATGAGTTGTTAAACAACTGTTTGTCCGAACAGGAAGAATTAATTGTGCGGATGCGCATTGGTATGCCACCTTACAACGAAACCAAAACACTCGATGAGGTAAGTCAAAAGATTAAGATTCCCCGCGAAAAGATTCGGCAAATAGAAACCAAAGCCATTCGCAAACTGCGTCAAGCAGTGCGTAATAACCACATGAGCCTTTCCTTCATGAGGGGAAATGAAAAGAAGGATTAGCACAATTGCTAATTTAGTCTTACAGCAAAAACCCAAAGCCTTTTATGACATTGGTTGTGGCCATGGCTATTTAGCACGTGAACTAGTTCAACAAAACCCTAGTTTAGTGGGCGTTAACAGTGATATTAGTGCTAATGCATTAGGTGCTGCTAAAGGGTTGTTAAAAGATCACACTAACATGCACTTTATTACCAGTGACGGGTTTGACCTGTTACCTAACTTAAACTTAGATCCTGCTGTTGGTGTTATTGCTGGTTTAGGTGGGTTGAAAATTATGCAAATACTAGCACAGCACAATAACTTTTTAAAGCACTTTGTACTCCAACCGCAGTCCAACATCATTGAATTGCGCCGCTTTTTAAGTGCTAATCAATGAACTATTACCACTGAAACACTAGTTGAAGAACGTGGTTTTATTTACTTAGTTTTAGCTGTGGATAAAACAAAGGCGCAAACCCAGTATTTAACTGAAGAACAAATGATCTTGGGTCCGCATTTGGTTAACTTTACTGATAAACAAATGTTAGTGAAATACTACAACGGCTTGCTAAAAAACTTTACAGCACGGTTAAATCCAAGCCAGTTTGATAGTCAAGTAATCCATGTATTAAATAAAATTATTAAAGCATATGAACGCAGCTAGCGCCATCGCTCTACTTATTGTCTTTAGCCTTGTTATTGGCTATTTAATGGGTTCAGTGATGTTTGCTGATGTTTTTGGCAAGATCTTAAACAAAGATGTCAGGAAATTGGGCTCCAAGAATCCGGGGGCTACTAACTCAATCCGTGTTTTTGGTTTGAAAATAGGCTTCTTAGTTGGTTTATGTGATGCTTTAAAGGGGTTTTTGGCGTTTGTTTTCAGCTTTTTAATCTTTAGCTTTTGGTTACAACAATACCTTAATGTAAACCAGTATCAAAAGGTTTATTACCTCACTTATTTAAGTTGTTTTGCAGCTACCATTGGTCATATTTTTCCACTGTACTTTAAGTTTAAAGGTGGTAAAGCCATCGCTACTACAGGCGGTTCTTTGCTGGCAATTTCGCTGTGGTGATTTGTTATTTGCTTAGTTTTGTGATTGCTAGTTACTTTAATAACCAAGTACGTTTCTTTAGCTAGCTTAGTTACCTTCTTTATTTTAGCGATCATTATCCTAGTGCCTTGGTTAGATTACCTTTACTTTTTTAAGCCTAATCCAATAAACGCGATCTCTTACCAAAATGATTGGTACATTATTCTCTTCTTTGTATTGTGGTATTGACCACTAACAATTGCGGTGTTTTGATTGCACCGCAAAAACATTCACCGTTTATTGAATAAAACAGAAAATAAGGTAACCCAGTTAAATTAGGTTAAAGTAGTCTTGTTTTAAGTATCTAGGATCGTCCTCCACAATCCTAATCGCCTCTGTTTTAATCACCTTTTTTGTATTTACATCAACCTCAAAGAAGACACCATTGAGTTGTGCTCCGCATTTAGATACCTCAAAGTGTTCTCTGCTACCAGCACAAAAGAGTCTGATCGACTGTTCGGGGTTAGCACCAATAACACTACCAAATCCCGGACCACACATCCCGACATCGGTAATGTAAGCACTACCTTTGGGGGTGATTCTTAAATCAGCACTAGGCACGTGGGTGTGGGTGCCGAAAATGGTTGTGACATAACCATCAAAAGCCATGCAAAAGGCGTTTTTTTCACTGGTGGTTTCAGCGTGAAAATCAACTATATGAAGATCACAATCGCGCTTTAAAATTAGTTCTTTTAAAACTTTAAAGGGATTAGTTGTTTTAAAGGGTAAGGGCACACTAGTACCCAGTAAATTAGTTATCCTAATCTTTGCTTTATTAAATTCAAATACAAGACTACCTTGCCCTAAGTTATGAAAAGCAAAACTGGTGTCTAAGTTTAAAGGACGCACTAAGTCCTTTTTATTAATTACAACAGCTAAATCTAGCTTCTGAAACCAGGTATGATTACCCATAGTAATGTAATTAACGCCTGCCTCTTTTAGAAACTCATAGTGCTTTAAACTAAGTCCTTTACCGTGAGTCGTATTTTCGGCATTAACAATGACTAAATCAGCTTGATACTTTGATTTGAGTTGGGCTAGATTATTCTTAATAATATTACGTCCGGCCTTGCCATAGACGTCACCTAGGAAAATGAATTTAATGCTATTCATCATTAATAATTAAGTCTAGTTGTACATCCCAAGGATCGGCTAAAAAATCACCTTTTTGGAAACTGTACGCTATTCCTATTTTAGGTTGTTGTCTAGTTAATTGCATTAAATAACGGTCATAATAGCCCTTGCCAAAGCCTAGACGGTAATTGTCTTTATTAAAGCCTACCAATGGTATTAGGAAGCAGTCTATTTGATTAGGTTCGAATGTATTTGTCTCCTGATCAATAAAGATAATTTCGGTATCACTTATTACCTTGGGGTAAACAGCTCTTATTTGGTTAATCTTTAAAAACTCAAAGAAGAAGTCAACAAAAGTAACCTCATTTTTAATGGGTTCATAAAGTGCAATTGTTTTAATGCATGGCTTAGGAGTTAAAAAAGCAACTAATTTTTGATTAATCTTTTGATCTAAGTGACTTTTTTCAATGGTACTTAATGCCATTCTTTTTTGCAGAATTTGTTTTCTTAAGGCATTTTTGTCCATATAACTTTTCTTAGCTAATTGTTGTTTTTTAGAAAAACTAATTTAATTTAGTCTCTCAAAAATTGAGAGCTAAAAGGATGTTGTCCATGATAAATTTCTTTGTTTGCTTTGCTAGAAATTCATCCCTGTTTTCTCTTTTATGTTCTTCAAAACTAACTACAAAGTTTTTGATCATGTGAGCATACTTAAAGTATTCCTCTTTTTTAAGAGGTATTGTTCATTTGAAATAATATCCAAAAGTGTAAAGAAAATTAACTAATAAGGCTGTAGCTAGTCTTTTATTTCCGTTCGACAATTTATGAAAAGTTAAAACCTTGCAAAAAATATCGTTAATTAAATCAATTATGTTCAAGCGGCCTTCTTTACAATACAAACTTGGACTTAGTAAATCGCTTTTGTAGCAATAACTATTAAAGGTATTCTCAATGATGCTTAGAATTTCGTCTTCTTTTTTGTCATCAAAGTCTTCAGAAGATAGGAATTTTGCATTGTTTATTGATTTACTAACTATGTATCTTAAAAATTCCTTAGTTTTTTCATCACTTGCATCTAAATTTAATTCATTAAATTTGACTCTTATTTCGAATGAAGAAGAAAGCTTAGATTTAAATAAACAAATGCAAGATTGGCAGTCTTTTTCTTTTTCTAAAAACGTAACAAGACTATTTTTAAAACGAGAACCTTCAACTAAAAGTTCTTCTATTAAATAATCGATATCGTCTTTATCACTTTTTGAGTCGTTGCTTAAATAATAAACGTTTATTTCACGCACAACTACATCTTACCTAAAGCTTTTATGACTTGAACAAAGACATCATAGTTCTCTTCTTTTTCAAGAGATTTAAACATGCCATCCAATTGTTCTTTGGTGGGAACGGTTGCAGTATTTTTTTTATTTTTCTTTTCCATAGTAATCTATGGTTGAAAACCTGATTTATAGATAATAATTTAAAACTATCTAATTTCAACAAAGCGGATAAATCTTTCGAAGTGATTTTTAAAAGCTTCCGAGATATCTGTAATTAATTTTCTTCACTTGAAATTGCCATCTTCATCTTTTTCTGTCATAGTTGGAAGATTGGTTGATTTTTCTTTTCAAATTAATTTTTCTGTATCAGATCAAGAAGGACTGTATTCACCTTTCTTTTTAGCTGTATTTAGTTGTTTATCAGCTACTCATTCAACAAGGAAAACTCCTTTAACTAAAAAGTCATTAATAATTTTTTTCTTATTGCTTTCTTCCTTCTTTTTACAGAAATCCTTTAAACACTCACGTAATTTACCTTCTGTTTTTCAAACTTCTTCAAGTTTTTCTTTCTCGAACGACTTCCCTAAGTCCTCTATAAATTCATTAAGAATATCTTCATTCACTTGAATCTCTGGATTTGTTCTAATTGCAGTCTTAATTTTGTCTAATACTTTTTGTCTATCTTGCTCATTATCACAATTATAGAGATCCTTAATTAGATGAAAAATGTAATCTAAATTGGCTTGAATACCCTCACCATATTCTCAAGAAAAGATTTGCGGTTCTTTTCGTACTTCATTTGATAAATCTTCTTCTTGTACTTCTAGCGCTTTTTTCTCTGCCTTTTCTTTCCTTATTTCTTCTTGAATTTGAGAAAACGCAGCAAAATATTTATTGAATTCATCACTTGGAAGATAAGGGTTGTCTTTGTCGAATTCATGATAGCTTTTTACAGTTCTGTAATCTCCAAGAAATTCACCAAAAAGATCAGAAAAATCTCACTTTTCTTCTTTTTCTAAATTAAGAATTTCATCTGGATTTGGGTATTTTTGTTTTATTTTCTCGGTTCAATCTTTGAATTTTTCAAAAACTTCCTCAAATTCTCGCATAACCATGTTGGATCTTATATCCTTAAGACCACGCTTGTCTGCGTACATTTTTAGAGCTTGATCGAAGTTTTCTCTTATATCTCTAAAGCTAAAAATGTTTCCGAATTTTTTAGTTTCTCCAAAACATCTATTAGTTCTTGAAAAAGCTTGGATTAAAGTGTGTTCGCTTAAATTCTTATCTACTCAAAGTGTATTAAGGGTTGGTGCATCAAAACCAGTTAAGAACATGTTAACAACAATTAAAATGTCGATTTCTCAGCCATTTGTGTTTTTATTTTCACCATCTAAATTTTTTGTCTTTTTTGGCTTTAATCTATCAGAAACATTTTTGTAATATTCATCTAGATTGTTAATGCTAAAGTTTGTTTGAAAGGTTTCGTTGTAATCAGAAATGATTTGACTTAGAAAACTCTTTGAGGATTTATCAAGACCTTTTACACTAATTTCTTGTTCATCACTACCTTCGTTTGCGCTATAATGCTTGCAATTTTAATTGGTAGCTTCTTTTGTTCAATTTGTTTTTTGAATTCTTTATAGTATTCGATTGCTGCTTCTTTACTCTCACAGGCAAAAATCGAATTAAACCCTTCTTTTACAGGATTTTCAAAATTATCAAATTTCGGAGTATTTTGTGTTGCATCTAGATATTTATCTAAAGTGAAATCAACAATATGCTTAATTCTCTCTTCATTTAATGTATCAATTCGGCTTCCATCATCTTTAATGTAATAACTCTTATACCTAAAACAAAGTACATTTTCGTCATCCAAAGCATCAGACATTGTATAGGTATGAATAATTTCACCAAATTTACTTCTAGTTGTCTTTTGCTGGTTCTCTAGAGTTTGATTCTTGTCTGAATATTCACTTTCAAAAATAGGCGTTCCAGTAAAGCCAAATAAAATCCCATTTTAAAAAAACTCATCGATTTCTTGTTTCATTTTTCCAAATTGAGATCGATGACATTCATCGAATATAAGAACGATGTTTTTCTTTTTAAGATCTTCGTCTTTAAGCTTACTTCTCTGATCTATTAACCTCTTAAGTTTATGAATAGTAGTAACAATTGCACGTGTGGCGGTACTATCGTCTAATATCTTTTCTTTAAGATCATTTGTGTTCTCAGTTTCGCTAACAGAACCCGCTTGAAACTTTTCATATTCTTCGATCGTTTGGTTGTCCAAGTCTTTCCTGTCAACAACGAAAAGGACTTTATCAACAAAGTCTATTTCACTAGCCAATTGAACAGCTTTAAAAGAAGTTAGTGTTTTACCACTTCCGGTTGAGTGTCAAATACAGCCGCCCTTACTTGCATTTTTAGAGTTTTTACTGTTCCTATTGTCTTCTTTTATTTTTTCTAAAATTCTTTCAGTTGCGCATATTTGGTAAGGACGCATAACTCAAAGATCACTATTTGACCTGAACACACAAAATTTACAAATAACGTTTAATAAGGCGTTTTTGTTTAAAAAATGAGTTGCAAAGTCTTCAATATAGTCGATTTTATTGTTTTCAGAGTCACTTCATCTCATCAAACTTTTAAAAGAAGAGTTTGACAATCCTCTTACTGATTTCCTTTTTTCTTTAAGGTTATCCCATGTTGTTATTGAGCAGTATCTTGTTTCCTTTGCGTTTGTTCAAACAAAAAGGTGCAAGTAATCGGAAAACTTTTTAAATTTTTCGTCATCTATTAGGGAATTAATAATTTTTCATGCTTGAAAGCTTGATTGAAGTGGTGAATTAAATTCAAAGATACTTATTAAAACAAAAGGAAGGCCATTGATGAATATAATAACCTCATTCCTTTCATCTTGGCAAATAAATTGCAATTTATTTTTAGATAGTTCTCTTTTATTTACTAAACGAACATTTTTAATGATTCTGTCATTTTCATCTTTTAGTTCATAAAGCTCACCTTTTTGGATTTTTTCAATTCTTCCTTTTTTGCCGTCACCTAATTGAAAAATAAAGTTATTTAAAAAATCTGATCACTCTCTATCGGAAAATTGAAAATCGTTTAATAAGCTAAGTTGATTTCTTAAATTTTTCTCTAAGAATTTAGGAATTTCGTCAAAACCCTTGCTAATATCTTCATAACCCAAGGATAAAAGTTTGTTTTTTAAATTTTGAACTATTTTTCTTGAAGATTGTCACTCTATTTTTTGATCACTAGGTTGATATTCAACTGGTACAGTTCAATCTTTTTTTATCTTTAAAAAATCCAGTTTTTCCATGTGAAGATTAAGTTAAATAAGTTAATTAAATAACTTAATGTTAATTAAATAACTTAATGATAAATAAGAAATACTAGAGTTTAAACTTTAACAACAATAAATTTTTTTATTAAATACTAATATTTCTTTAAAGACCACTGAAGAAGCTGAATAAATAACTAATAATAGTTCTTCTTTTATGAATAAATTAGCAACGTGCTAACCTAAAAATTAACTGCTGTTATTCTTATTTCAATTAGATTTATTTGGACTCTAGTTTGTCTAAGCGAGTTTCCATTTTATCCATTCTACTTTCCATTTTGTCCATTTTACCTTCGATCTTATCCAGACGATCGTTCATCTTTTGTAGTGTTTGCAAGATTAGCTGTAGGGTTTCGCCCTGGGCTTTTTGCTCCACTTTCAGTTCTTTGATTTGTTCACCTTGGATTCTTATTTGTTCACCCTGAGCTTTTTGAAGTTCAAACAGAACATCAACTTTTTCTTCAACCCGTTTTAATTCAGGTTTTGTAGGAAAGATTTCGTGAAGTTCCACTAAAAGATCCTTCTTAAATTCTTGAAGTTGTCTGTGGGTTACAAATTCGTCTGGCTTTGGCATCTTTTTATTTCCTGAATTAGGATCATCGGGACCACCTGGTTGGCCTGGTTCCTCGGGTTGATCAGGACCCTTGGGAGGTTTTGGTGGCTTTGGAATATCCGGTGTGTCCAGTTCCTCAGGTTTATCAGGTCGATCCTGTTGATCTTCTATTATTGTAAAGTCTTTGTCCTTGAAGTAATATTCTTTGGCAGCCTTGTGCAGACCGTTTCTCTTCTTAGTGTAAACAATTTGAGAAAAGATTTCTTCTTTTGTTTTTCTAAGAATGTTGAATTCTCGTTTAGAAATAATTTTAGGCATAAAAAATCCCTCCTTTCTTTGGAGAATCTAAAAAATAACTAAAACGTTCAATTTTGTATAAGAATTGAGCTAAATTTAACAAGTGCCCGATTTTCAATTTATATGTGTAATGCATATGCGCTCTTTACACTAAATAAATTGAACGGCTTAATTAGAAATGTCAACAAAATTAAGAAATTTCTTTTTTAATTAAAGAAACTCTCAAAGGTTAAGAAATAACCTTTAATTTAGATTAGTAGAAAGTGAGTTCTTCTTTTGTTCTTGCACTCAATTAAATAAGAAATTCTGATAGTAATCCAATTGCTTTTTACGCAATTCAATTTCGGCAGGAATACCTTCTACTAAATCATTGCAAAGTTTTTCAAAGGCAAAGAGAATATCAGCAATCTTTTCTTGAATTTCTAGAGGTGGAAAAGAGAGTTCAATTTCAGCCATTACTTTTTGGCTTAGTTTTGGTCTTGAAGCTAGATTATGAACGAATTTTGGTGCTTCTATCTTTAATAAAAAGGATAGGAATTTGGTGCAGATTTTTTTATTTTTAACCTTTAAAACACCGCAATCTTGTGATGCATTAAACTTGCCATTACGATAAAAAACTACTCCAGCATAACCATTTGTAGTTCAAGTGATGTATTCACCATCAAAATCGCAATCTTTAATACGTCCTAACTCACCATCATTTGTGGTAGCTGCGGAATAAACTGGATTTTCTCCAGGATTATTCCTAATATACGCTTTAGTTATCGCTCGACCTCTTCTAATTTCACAAATATCCTTTACTTGAAAAGTTTCGAAAGGTATATTTGCTCCGTAAATTTTTCGGATATTTTCTTGGTTGAGCAGATAATCGCGATAGAAGGCATACTGCTTCTTTCGCTCTCTTAGCTCGGCGCTTAGCTCGGTAAAAGTATCTAAGATAGTAGCAATTTTCTGCTGAATTTGCAAGGGTGGGAAATCTAATTCAATTTCCTCAGTTCTTGATAAATTGAGGTTAGGAATAGGACAAGCATTATTAACAAATTTAGGAGCCTCCATTCCTAATGCATAAGTTAAAAACTTAGCACTTATTTCGTTATTTTTAAGTTTTAAAACACCGCAGTGCTGAGAAGCATTAAACTTTTCGTTACGATAAAAAACAGTACCTGCATATATACCATCTGTAGTTCAGGTAACGTATTCGCCATCAAGATCGTAATCCTTTATTCTGCCAATTTCACCGTTATTAGCAGTAGTAGATGAATAAACCGGATATTGACCAGGATTATCCTTAATGTATTTTTTAGTAATTGCTTTGCCTCTTGAGATCTCGCAAATATCCTTGATTTTGTAAGTTTTAATTTGCACAACAATAATGAAATTAATTTATTAGTTTTTAAATTCTTGTAAATTAACAAAGAATTGCTTTATTATCAACTAGTTATTAATATCAATGTTGTCAAAATCTACTTTGATATCCTGAATAATATCCTTAATTTTAGTTCTTAGATCTTTTTGTTTATCTACTATTTCATCAATAGAGTGATTCAAAACCTTAATATCTAATTCTTCCTTTTCAGCCTCTGAGTTTACGTATTTACCTACTGTAAGGTCGTAGTTAGATTCCCTAATTTTGTCCCTTTCAACCGCCTTTGCAAAATTAGCTTCTTCTTTTTTGCTATTAAAGCAATCAACAATCTTTTCAATATTTTTTGGACTTAAGCGGTTATTCTTCTTTTCTCTAACAAATTCGTTAGAACCATCAATGAAGAAAATGGGATCTTTTTTATCACGATTTTTCTTGAGAACAAGAATTGAAGTAGCGATTGATGTTGTGCTAAAAAGATTACTTGGTAATTGGATCACTGCATCAACAAAGTTTTGATCAACTAGGTATTTTCTAATGGTTTGCTCTTTACCTTCACGGTACAAGATTCCAGGGAAACAAACAATTGCTGCTGTACCTTCTTGACCTAATACATATAGAGCATGTAAAACAAAAGCTAAATCAGCTTTTGAATTAGGTGCCAATGTCCCTGCATCTTTAAAACGAACGTCACTTACTAAATTGGATTTTTTATCACCAGCTCAACTAATGGAATATGGTGGATTGGAAACCACAACTTCAAACCCATTTTCATTTGAGCAATTTACGTAATGCTTCTCCCACTCCTTCGTTGTTAAAGTATCAGCGTTAATAATATTGAAATTAGCGTAATCAATATTGTGGAGAATCATATTCATCCGACAAAGGTTGTAAGTTGTGTGGTTTATTTCCTGACCGTAATAGCTAACCAGTGAAGTTTTTTCTTTACCTAAAACTTTAATTACTTGTAAAAGTAAAGAACCACTGCCACAAGCCATGTCATAAACATCATCAACGGTGTCCTTTTTGCCAATCGCAATTCTAGCGAGAAGTTCAGATACATCTTGGGGTGTAAAAAACTCACCCCCACTTTTTCCAGCATTTTGTGCATACATGGAAATTAAAAACTCATATGCATCACCAAATGCATCGATAGAATTTTTCTCAAATTCATCGAGCTCCATTGTGTCAATGCTTGTTAAAAGTTCTTTTAATTTCTCTGTTCGGATCGTTAAAGTAGAACCTAACTTAACCTCAGAAACATTAAAGTCTTTGAAAAGACCTTTAAAGGATTCTTTACTTCTTCCATCACCTAGTTCAGTAGACTTTTCAATATCATCGAAGATATCGCGCAAAGTTGTATTTAGATCTTCGTTATTTTTATTTTCACGAATACTTTTAACAACATTTTGAAAAAGCTGAGATGGCTTAATAAAAAAGCCTTTACTTGCAATGGCAGCATCTTTTAATGCATCAATTGCTTCATAATCATCTGTTAAATTTTCGTAACTAAAATCAGGATTATTCCTTCTTTCAGAATCGTTAAAATATTTGCATAGGTTTTCGGAAAGAAAACGGTAAAAAAGACCAATTAAAACATAGCTTTTAAAGTCCCATCCATCAATGGTTCCCCTTAATTTATCAGCTATTTCTCAAATCTTCTTTTCAACGCCATTACGTTGTTCAGTACGTTTCTTTTCCATGATATAGTGAGTTTAGTTATTTAGTTATGTTGAAAGTTGTTATTACTAACAATTAATAAGGATTTTAATTTTAGTTATTAAATTGGTAAAAACTTGTTCATTTTTATTATTACAATTTCTTTTTTAATAGCAGATCATAACTAATACACAGCCTTCACCAAATCACGGTGATTTTTAACAATTCACCTCTGTCCGTACTTACTGTTTTTAAAAGCGACACAGACTGCATCTTCTCTAACTTCAACAACAACGCCCTTACCATAAGTACGGTGGCTAACAGAGTCACCATTAACAAAATCCGTATTTTCTGTTAAATACTTTTTTTGATAGTCTTCTGTTTTAGAAGAATCGAAGAATTCATCATCCTGGTGAACTTTATGGTTAATGGTGGCAATTTCTAGTCTATCCTCTTTATTGATAAAACGAATGAATTTAGAGGGGTAAATAATTTCACCACTCATTTGATAAACTGAAAGTAAAAACAAGTATTTCTTTGCCCTTGTCAAGGCCACATAAAAAAGGCGTAGTTCATCCAATTCTCTTTGTAGATCTATTATTTGATTCTTCGATTTGAGCGGAAAGTTGTCTTGATTGATCCCATAAATAAAGACAGCTTCAAATTCCAAGCCCTTAGCAGAGTGCACTGTAATTAAATTAATCACATTATCTTTGGACTGCTTTAACTCATCTTGTTGGAACCTTAACTCGTTAATAAAATCGGTAATGGTGAAGTTTTTATTTTCAGTTTGCAGTTTTTGCAATGTTCTAAAAATAAAGTTGCAGACAAACTGATCAGTATTTAATGCCTCAAAAGTAAAGGCTAATAAAGCTTCAAACTGTTGTTCTTCAACAAACTTAATTAAACGCGTAAAAACTTTAGCAGCTTCCGTCAACTCACCCCGAGTATGCTCATCTAAAAAAATGGCTTGCTCTAAGTTTTGCAAGATTTTATCTAAATTCACTTGCTCGTTTACAGTGAGACTTTTATTTAAAACATTAGGTCAAACCCGCAAACTTTTTAAAGCTAGTTTAATGTCATAGTTTGACCTAGTTATGAGTGCCACTAATACCTTTTTAAAAGTCTCTAACTGTTTAAAAAAACCCTTATTTTGCTTAAGGGGAATACTGCCATCAGCTTCAAGCGCTTCAGTCATCGAATCCATGTTTCTGTTGGTGCGAAACAAAATAGCCATGTCTTTGTATTGAATGCCATGGTTTTTATGTAAATTCTTAATCTTATTGATAATTCAAGAATGTTGGCCTTCAACTGAAGAGGCTTGGAAATAAACTGGAAGCCGGTTTGATTTAATGGCAGAAAAAAGAAAGCCTTTAGTTGAATCAGGTTGGTTTTCTTTGGCATAAATGGTGCCTAGAATCGAGTTTGCCACCGTTAAGATGTTCTGATCACAACGGTAGTTTTGGGTAATGTAAAACTCGTTTTCGGGTCTTACCTTAAAATCACTTTTTAAAGAATCAATAATGTCACTAACCGCGCCCCTTCAGCGGTAAATCATCTGGTTATTGTCACCCACTAAAAAAAGGTTTTGGTGATGGCTGGCCAACATCTTAATTAGTTCATACTGAATTTGGTTGGTATCTTGAAACTCATCACCTAAAATGTACTGAAATTTTTTCGATCACTTGCGCAATAATTTGTGATCTTTGCTCAGTAAAGTGCAAGTTTTAATTAATAAATCAGCAAAGTCAATTTTATTGTTCTGTTGTTTACCTTTTTCATATTCAACAAAAGCAGCAATAGCGGTTTCTTTGAAAAGTTGAAAGTTACGCTCTTGGGGGTCTAAATGAAACTCACACAACTCGACCAATCTTTCATCATCCTTTAAGCTGTTGGTATCAAAATCAAAGTAAGCGTTTTTAAAACCGTCAATAATTTGTAATACCTTTTGACTTTTTAGTTCACTCTCTTTGAGAAAGTCTTTTAGAAAGTTACTTAAGTCATCATCAATCACAAAGTTTTTTTGCCCTTCTTCACGTAAAAAACGGCTACAAAAGCTGTGGAAGGTGTAAATGTTGACATCCTTATGATACTTTTCCGGTAACAGCTCCAAAATCCGCTGCTTCATCTCACTCGCCGCTTTCCTTGTATAGGTTAACGCCAAAATGTTGCTAGGATTAATTCGCTTTTGGTTAAATAAATAAGCAAAGCGTTGGGAAATAATGGTGGTCTTACCAGTACCAGCACCAGAATAGACAATGTTGACACCCTTACCACAGGTAACAGCGGCTCGTTGTTCCTTATTGAGTTGAGTGCTAATGTTAAATGCCATAGTACTAGGTTTAAGATTGTTTTTTTAATTAGTGTAATCTGTTATAAAAAAGGGATAAAATGTTAATTTTCAACAAAAAGTTTTAACACAGCGGTAATAATCACAATTATCAAAAGAATCGCCCCTAAAATAATTCACTTTTTAGAGTCAGTGGCTTTTTGTAAGTTTTCCGCGTTTTCTGTCTCTGTATACAAATTAACTGGTTTTGGCTGTGTCTTTAATTGTTCTTTAAAGTACGCTGCCTTTTGTGTTTGCAAATGTTCCTTTTCAATTAGTTTTAAAAAGCGTGACGGCTCATAATACGCATTGAAACTTTCCACACTAACAGAAACTAAAAATAAAAACTGTTTAGCACGAGTAATCGCTACGTAAAACAGTTTCATTTCTTCTAGTAACTTGTGCTTATCACTTCCATCCCAGTGCAAACTAGGAAAAGCGCGTTCAACCAAGCCATAAACAAATACTGCCTCAAATTCCAAACCCTTGGCAGCGTGAATTGTTAAAAGGTTTAATTTAGCTAAAGGTAAATCACCATCTTCCAGCACTGTTTGACTAAAAGCGTCAAGGTGTTTATTCTTACGAAATAACACCGCCATCTGATCATAAGGTACACCATTGTTTAAATGCAACTGTTTCATTTGGTAAATAATCCACTGGTCTTGGTTTTTCAAAGAATTGGCCTTATAGTGTACCGGTACAGCTTTAGAATCAATGCTAGAGTGCAACAACACGAGCGCTTTCCTCTCTTTTCTAGCAATTGCGGTTAGTACATCATTCGCTACTGCTAACACCGCTTGGCTGCTGCGGTAGTTTTGGGTGGTATAAAACTCTTTGACTGTTTGAAAATCATTTTTTAAAAGTTCAAAGATCTCTACAACAGCACCCCGCCAACCGTAAATCATCTGGTTGCTATCACCCACCAAAAAGAGATTAGGATGAGTTGTAGCTAGTAACTTTACCAATTCGTACTGGGCTAGGTTAGTGTCTTGAAATTCATCTACTAAGATATAATGCACACTTTCGGTAAATGCTTGCAACAATTCACTATTACCTTTTAAAAGGTGGCAAGTTTCAATAATTAAATCGCTAAAATCAAATAGGTTATTGGTAATTAAATAGTTCTGGTAAGCCCGTAAAGCAGTCGCAGCCCGTTTACGAAACTGACCATTGGAGATGGTACTAAAATCCTCGTTAAAAGTATCTGTACAAGCATCTCTAAAAGCGGAGTTATACTCTAGGTTGTCAAGTTCTAAATCAACTACTTTGTTTTTATAAATTTCCACCACTGTTTGTAGTTGATCACCCATTTCATAATCACTAAAGAAGCGGTTAGAATCTCTCAAGATGGCAAAGTCACTTTTGCCATGTTTTTGCAAAAACCTGTTGGCAAAACTGTGAAAGGTATAGATGTGCAGATCCTGCAAGCTTTTTTGTGGAATTAACTTAATAATGCGTTGGCGCATTTCACTCGCTGCCTTATCAGTGAAGGTAAAGGCCAAAATACTTTGAGGATTAACGCCTTTTTCATTGACTAAGTAAGCAAAGCGTTCAGCAATAACGGTTGTTTTACCCGTGCCAGCACCGGAATACACCACGTTAACACCGTTATCACAAGTAACAGCAGCTTTCTGTTCCTGATTTAAATGTTCCATAACTTAATCACCTAATTGTTCTAAATCAATGTCGCCGGGTAAATCAGAGTGCGTTTTTATAGTGTTAGTGGACTTCAATTCACTTTTACAATCCTTTACTTTAATTGTTTTTTGCACCATAAAACTCTTAGATAACAAATCTTGCAACGCTTGCTTTTGGGAGCTGAAACAGAAATACACCACAAATACTAGTTGTAAGACACTAATAACACTTAGCAAGATTTTGACAAATATCCAGCTAAGATTGCTGTTTTGGTTATCAAAAAAAGCTTGCAGTATCTTCGGATCATCCCTGTTGACAAAAAAGTAAATTGCTAGTGCTAGAAAGATAACTGAGTACCATACTCACAGAAAAAGCTCGTGCACTAAGAGGTTTCAAAAGCGTTTTTTAAAGATGAGTAAACTTAAACCCAGTAAAGCACGAAAGAGCGTTTTGCCCTTCCATAAACCCGGTAAAATGACAAAGTAAGTCAACCACAAGACTGCTTGACTTACCGTCATAATTAAAAACACACTGGACTGTTCTTTGATGAAAATGCTACTAATGCCGTAAATAATTGCGAGTAAGATCGCTAACAGTACTGTATCACACAACCAAGCTAGCGCTCGCGTTTTCGCTTTAGCGCAGTTAAGGACAGCGGTTGTATTGCTGTTTTCATCAATTACTTTAACCTGCATTAGTGCTTAATGTACTTTCACCTAAACCGAAATAAAACAGCAATAACAATTAAAAATAAGGCCAATAAGCTCGCAATTGCAATAACAACAATGTTAGCGGGGGTGAGACCAGCATTGAGATCACTGACTGTAAGAATGGTAAACACCATCGAAAAAAAGTTAATAAAACCAACTACCGCAGCGGCTACATAAGCAAAGATCATCAACACCCGCTCATTGTCCTTTTTGGAGATGCGCTGTTCGTGTTTAAACTTAGCGACCATTTCGGCAATCGATGTTTTTAAATTACTCTTACTGTCAATCTTTTGCATGATCTCCTTGATTGAGGTCAATCCGTAAAAGGGATCGAGTCAGTTAAAATTCAAGCTCTCTAAAAGGGCAATGTTACTAGCAAAGTGGCTCTTGTCAAACCCCTTTTCATACAGATCGTATTCAATATCATTAATAATCCACCGGCGCGTTTCAAAGTACAGTTGCGCCCAGACATAATTAGAGATAACCTTAGTTTGGTCATTCTTAATAATTAAGAAAGAGCTACTGTCACTACTAATAAAGGTTAAGTACTTCTTGTTAACTTGGCAAATGCTCTCATCCAAGTCCTTTTCAAAACCATAGAGATCACTACCATTTTCAGCATCAGTAATCTGTTCAATTAAATCTTTAAACTCCTCCCAATCGACAAAGTGGTTACTCCACATGCCAATACCATAGCGCTCAGGGTTGATGACTATACCATGTAAAGTTTGTAAGTCTAACTGGTGACGAAAAACCTGTTTAGTAGAGACAAAGTTGTGAACGTTATCTAACTCTAATTCCACAATTTCATCGGGGTATGCTAACGATTCGTTTTTAGTCTCTAAATTAATTTGTTTAATTTCTTCTAGTAACTCTTCTAAGCTTTTGACGCGTTTTTTGTGTCAGCGACTTGTTTTTTCCTTTTCGAGGTAATTCTTTTCAGCAAACTTAATTAACTCATGCAAATCAGTTTCTGGATTTTGGTCGGGGTCTTCGCGCAGTGAAACCTTGTTATCTAGTAGCTTTAAGATTAAGGCTGGCTCTTTACTGTTGAAGTATACCCGGAGCTCTTCAATAATGATCAACATAATCAAGAGCGTGTTCATGGTGGCGTAAAACAGCTCATCGCAGTTGTTATCGACAACACGCTCTTCTTTGTTTTTGGCAACAAAATCAAAGTACTTAGAAAAGAAGATTTGATTCCAATTGTTTTTAAGCACACTAAGCTTGTCGTTTTCAACCGTCTTGTTTTCACGGTTTTTATCACCAAAAATAAACGAATTTAAGGAAATCGGGTAAGGTTGGTTCGAGATAAAATGCTTAATTAAGGAGCGTAAGTAAATCGCTTGGAACAACTCTTCCTTATTTTGGTGTTCCAACTGTTTGTTAATCACATCCAAAGTAAAGGAACCGGACAAGATTTGCGCCCTTAAATCTAAAAAGAAGGAGATGCGAATGGCATTGACATACTTCCTTAAATAAGAGTGTTTATTAATTTCAATTAAATAGTCATACCGCCTTTCCGCAAATTCATTGTTAATCAAATTGTTTTCAAAGGCATTGACACTTTGGATGTAAACCGGCTCGTTAAAGCGGTCGTGTTTCACTATTTGAAATAAGTCACAGCTAGAACTACCCGTTTTAGAAACAATCTTCTTCAACACATGGTTGAGCATGATCAAAATTTTCTCATCCTTAGTAACTTCCTCAATGGTGTTGAGCTTTTCCAATTCCTCTTCACTGAGAGTGCTCTTAATCTTTTGCAGGATGTTGTTGACAAAATCACGACTAGGGTGTTGGTTAATACTTTCAAAGAACACTTCCGAAACGTCTGAAATGTAAAAGGAAATACAGTGACTGAGTTGTAACTTATTGAATTCCATCTTTATTTATGCTTCTTGTTAAATTCAAACAGGTAAAGCCGTCTTGTCATAAAGGTTAAAATGGTAATTAACAGTGTTAAAACAAGGATAGTACCAATACCAATAATTACCGTGTTTCTTGGATCAGCTAAACTTTTTTCAGCCGTTTGTTGACTGACTGTTAAAACCGTTCAAACACAGTTAAAGAACTCAATAATACCAAAGACAACAGCAGTAACTATTCCCAAACTCAAATAAACCCGTTCCTTGTATTTACCAAAGATCTCATCTTCATGGTTGACCTGGTTAATCATGTCTACTAAGAACTGATCTAATTGCATGTACTCCTTTACCTTGGTGTACAGCTGGTCATACTTAACTGAAGCGGTACGGAAGTATTCACTGAGATACCGCAGCCGGTTAATGCTGTTGAGGTTAGAACGCAAGAGAGAAGGATCGTTAGTGCGGTTTTGCTCAAAGATCTTGGAGTAATCAAATGCCTTGAGCATAATTGCCTTACTGTAAGTAATCGTTCAGACAATGTTATGGATCGCTGATTTGAACTTATTGTTAACAATACTCAAAACATCGGTATTACTGTTCATAAACAACAGTTGGTTAAAGGTACGCCGTACTAACAAAGTTTCTTTTTGTTGTTGAAAGTCATTGAGCACATCGCTGTCAGTAAAGTCAATTTCCTTAAAGAAGTCACCAATTTCCCTTAGGTTTAAGTCATTGGCAATGGCAGTATCATCCAGACCAAAAACATTGGGTTGCATTGTGATTAAAAACAACAGCTTAGCTTCGTTAGTGTTGAAAAAGTCATCATTCTTTAAAAAGCACTGTTTTTTGTCTGGTTCAAATACATAAACGGTTGAATTAGAAGACAACTTTTGTGGTTGATTAGCGCTGTATTTTTCCACTAACTTACCAATGTCTTCCACTTCATCAACCTTTTCAATGTCTTCATTAGTAACGGCTTGGTTTTCAAAGTACCAGTCCTTTAAAAACAACAGCATTTTCGACAAGTACACTTCAGTGTTATCTTCTTTGAAATTACTAATCTTGCTGTTGAGCTTTCATTCAAAGTGCTCAGTTTTTTCACACAACCACAACAAGTTATTATTGAGGTGACAAATTAACAACAAGATCACAAAAAAAGCATCAAAGAAATCAGAATTGACAATCTTTAAGTTTTTGTGAATCGTGGAAAAAGGGTACTTTTGCTCCACGATGTTTTGTCATTTTTGCTTAAAGGCACAACTCTCCAACACAATTTGTCCTTGCTTATTAATCAGTGTTTTAGCAAAGCATTTAATGATCTGGATAAAGCTAACCTCGTTTAAGTTGTTTTTACAGAAGGTGTGAATCAGATTGTTAATGGCAATATTTTTCGTTTCTGAAAACAGGTCGGCACGCTTAATGTTTCACTTTAACGAAAAGCTTCCGACAACTGTGCTGTTCTCTTCATTAAAGTGGAGGTAAATGGTTAATTCCTCAAAGAAGTTAGCGAGCGTATTTTTAGGGTTAATGACTACATTAAATACTAACTGTGACGCTTCGCTGTGACCATCGCAACTATCTTCCTTTTTGACCTGTTTGAGGTAGTTTAAAACTTCAGGTTGATCATCAATGACCTGCTTAAAAATGCTCTCTACACCACTACCACTCAAAAAATCCGAGAAGTTTAACAGTGCCTTATTAAAAGTGTTTTTAATCAGGTTTTTATTGAGAAAAACTGCTTGTTGATTACGTGCAGAATTTTTAAAATAACGAGCTCTAATCTTAGAGTAATTCTGTTGATTATCTGCTTTTTCAAATAAAAGCTTTTTATCGAGGTCTATTTGAAAAGTATAGAGGTTGTAAATTTCTAGTTCCTTTTTTACCATGGACCTGGACAGCACAAATGGCTGTAGCTATCAGGATTATTTTAGTTAGAATTAAACAATTTAAGCTCTTTGAGAAAAAAAATAGTGATCTTTGGTGGTGCATTTGATCCCCTCCACCAAGCGCATATCTACATTGCTAAGCGTGCTGTACAAGCCATTAAAGCACAAAAGCTTTACTTTGTACCAACTGCTAAAGCCTTTTTTAAATCACCGATTAAAGCATCTAATCAAGCACGTTTAGCAATGTTAAGGGTTGCGCTAAAAGCATTGCCTCAGATGGCAGTATCTAACTTTGACATTAAAGCGCAAAACGGTTTTTCGTTCAATACAGTACAACACTTTAAGCAGCGCTTTCCCAATGCTGAGTTGTACTTTTTAATTGGCAGTGATAAATTAAGCGAGTTGGCCAAATGACATAACATTGAGCAGTTACAAAAACTTTGTCGTTTTGTCTGTTATGAACGTTTCGGTTATCCAATTGATGAACAATTGGTACAACAGTTTAACGTCCGACTGTTGGGTAAGTGTCCTTTAGATTTGGCATCGAGTGAAATGTTTGGTAGTCATAAATTTCGACAAATTCCCGCTAAGGTGTTGCACTATATCCACCAACACAACATTTATCTAAAAACCATTTTGCAAACACTGTTAGATGAACCGCGCATGCAACACTGTTTGCGCGTTGGTCAGTTAGCTAAAACTTTAGCAGTGGCAAATAAACTCGATGGTAAAACGGCTTATACTGCTGGTGCTTACCATGATCTAGCAAAGCAACTACCCCAAGCACAATTAGAGAAATTAGCCAAAGTAGCGGGTGTAAATGATTACCCTAGCTGAAAGGTGTTACACAGCTATGTAGGTGCATACATTTTAAAGCATTGGTATGGTTTAAATAATAGTGCTGTTTTTAGCGCTATTTGAAACCACACTGTACCACCACAAAAGATGAGTCAACTAGACATGATTATCTACTTAGCGGATAAGTTAGAACCAATGCGCGTTCATGAAGAGTGAGCTAAAGGCATTGATATTACCGCTTTGGTTAAACTAGCGAAAAAGGATTTAAAACTAGCTTACCAAATTACCTTGAAGTACGTTAGGTCGTTACAGAAAAACTAATTACTTAATATCGCGTTTTTGGTAAGCGAAGAAACTACCAACTAACAGACCTAGTGTTACCACCAGCACCATTGCAATAATGACTTCTTGGCCTACAATCGGTTCACCACTAACGTAATAAAAGCTGTTAGTTTTAATTATTTCGTTATTAACCTGTGTGTTTGAATTGAGCAAATGGATTTCGTATCGTTGTTCGCGTTTTGCACCATTTTCAAAAAAGAGAAATGGTGAGCTCAACCAGATAGAGGCAGTATTAAAAAAGGCGTCTTCAGCCTTAGGCATTTTTTTGGCATTCTCAATTTCCTCGTCGAACTTTTCCTCCTCTTCACTTTGTTTATCTTCTGATTCATCAGTGTTATCAACAGTATCACTACTGTCTGAACTATCCATGCTGTCCTTTGTTTCCGAACTGCTTTGGTCATTAGTTTGATCAGTCATTCCAATTTCAGACTGCATAGCTTTTGGCTCAACAGTGACTGCTTTATCAGCACCTTGTGTCATTCTTTGACTCTTTTGGTCTTTACCGTCCTGTTTTTGCTTGTTTTTTTCAGTTAGCTCTTTTTGCTTCTTGTTAAACTCTGTTTTAAATTTGTTTAAGCTAGTGTTATCAATAATGCCACTGTCCTTTTGGAAAGTAAAGTTGTCATAAGCCATTGATAGGGCATAAAATAACGCTACCTTATCTTTAAAGATTTCCATGGCCTCATCACGGGTAGAAAGTCCTTGATGAATGTGTTTTAGTTGTGTGTTAAAGCTACTGGAAAACTTACTGTAGTTAATGGAAACACGATCAAAGAATTGTGGCAGCCTAGGTCTAAACTTAGGCTTACTCTTACTTGAGTCTTTGCCTTGGGAATCGGATGAATCATTGTTATCCTTAGAATCCGCATCTGATGAATTCTTATTGTTAGGCTCCGTGCTGACAGAGTTAACTTTATTGGAATCCTGGCCGTTGCCATTGTCCTTTTCAGCCTTTTCTTTCTCTTCCTTTTCCTGCCTTTCTTTTTCCTCCGCTTCATAATCACGGAAGGACTGGATAATGGTGTCACTAAAGAATTTGTAAACCTTTTTGACCCGGGGTGGATCTAGTTTTATGTCATCAAAGGAAGGGACTATTTTCTCTAAAAAGGCACCGTTATTGTCATAAGTAAGAATCCGGGGTAACGGTTGTGTGGGCAGGTTATGGGTATTGATAAAAAAGGAATAACTTAAAAAGTAAAGGTGTCTTTGATCGCGAAAGCTAACAAAGTCGACCATTTTATCAGTATCTACTTCCCTGTCAAAATTAAGCTTAGTGTTTAAAAAATAGAGGTTAACATCAAAGTTGCGGTAATCACTGAGGCTGTTTAACCGAAACAGACTGTTAATTCAATACCCTACATTCCAGTAATACTGGCTTTGAAAGAAGCTACTCTCCCCATATTCATCCCAAATCGCTTGCGGATTGGTTTTTACAATCGATTTCTTTTTATTGCGCGGATCGGATACATTTGAAGAGTCAATGATGGTAAAGACATTTTCGACACCCTTGGACTTAGACTTACTGATGAGACTTAGGTTTAGTGGTTGGTAACTATTATCACGGAGATTTTCACTCGGTGGCTTAATTGAAAAGGCCAAGATAACGGTTGTAAAGCTAGCTAGGGAAACCCCTAACAGTAACAACAACATACTTTGGGTGCGGTTTAAAAACTGCGCGATAATAATCAAGACACAGCTAAACAATAAACTAAGTAAAAGCACTCCAAAAAAGACGCTTAAAACAAGGTCAGTAACTGTTTGTGATGTAGCACCTAAAGTAGCAGTTAAACTAACAAAAAGACCACTTAAAAATGCCGTGCCAGTAATCCAAATAAACAAGACTGCTAAGCGAGCAAAGAATAACCGACCGCGAGTAAAAAAGCGGGTAATTAATAAGATCTCTAGACCGTTGTAATAACCATTAATAAAGACTTGAAAGGTAATAATGGTGGCAAACAGAGCAATGAAAGGAATGATTAAACTCGACATTTGCACCACTGGGTGTGATCACAAAAACAAAGGATCTTGTTTGGTGAAAGCGGGGATGATTAACAGCACTAAAGCCAGTAAAAACAGTACTAGTCCAGCAGTAACTCATAAAAGTCAAGATTTAACGGTCTGTTTTAAGATAAAACGGAAGTAAGCTAGTAAAAGTTGCCGTTGTTTAACGTTGTTAACATCGCTTCAATTTTTAAACAGCTTCATCTTGTTCACGGATAGCAACAGCACGCTGGGCTTGATCGTACTCGTATTGCTCAATTAGGTTATTGTAAATGTTTTGCAACGAGTTGCCTTGTCGTGCAAAAATAAATACCTCAAAGTCAGGTTGTTGGTAAAGCTCAACTGCAAATTTGTTGGATTGCTCTTGTTTTAAGTCAACTTGAAAGTCATCGGTTGCAGGGAAATACTTGTAAGCAATTTTTTGTGCTTTTAATCACTTACGTAAACTATCGGAATGGTTAACCTTTAAACGGTAACCAAAGTTGTCTTTGGCAATGTTCTTTGTTTTGCCATTAAAAAGAATTTGCCCTTCATGAATAACAGTGAGCGAATCACAATAGTTTTCCAATTCAGCCAAAATATGGGATGAAACAAACACCGCCATCTTGTTACGTACATTAAGTTCGTAACACACATCCATAAACTCATTACGTGTTTTGGGATCTAAGTTAGCAGTGGGCTCATCCATGATTAACAGCTTGGGATCATTAAATAAGGCCTGGATTAATAAAACCTTTTTCTTTTGTCCAGAAGAAAAGTCATTTGGCTTTTTAAAGCGGAGGTGTTCAATTTGAAAACGTGCTAGTCAGTAATCAACCTTTTCCTTAATGGTTTGCAAACTACAACCTGACAGTTTACCCAACGTGTAGAGGTATTCATGGGTATTGAGGTGTTTGGGAAACACAGCATATTCAGGGATATAACTAATTACACCCTTAGACTTGGCGTTTTTATTGCTAATGCCATCGATGTTAATTTCGTCCTTAAAGCGCTGATAAGATGAAATTAAACACTTAATGGTGGTAGTTTTCCCCGCACCATTTTGACCAATAAAGGCATGGAACTCACCGGGCATAATGGCAAAATTCACATCCTTTAAGATACGGTTTTTGCGTCAAAAACCAAATTCCTTTTCTAAATGTTTAACTTCAACAATTGGTGTAACAGACATAACTATTTAACGTTGCGGTATTTAAAGAAGAAAAAGGCAATAGCTAATAAAACAACTGTTAAAAATAGGGTAATCACAATGGTGGCTACACTGGATACAATCGGTTCACCTTGTACTTCATAAACGAGTTTTTCCTCAGAGAAATCAACCACTACGTCTGACAAGAAGCGTTGGTGGAGCTCTGGTAAACCACCAGCAAACAACTTGTTGTTATACCCACCTTGCACTAAGAACAAATAGTTCTGCGCTGTAGAGAAGAAGATGTCCTTAGTAAGCTCCTTAATTTTGGTTTTTTCTCCCTAGCTGTTAAGGGTTTATATGTGTTTTTTTCATCTTCAGTGGTATCGGTTTTATTGTCCGATTTACCAGTATCACTGTTTGTAGCAGTATTGCCTTTACTGTCATTTTGTTGATCCTTTTGCACTTGTTGTGCTTGACGAGCTTTTAACTCAGTGCTTTGGGTATTGGTATCACCTTTTTGTGCGTCTTGCTTTGTGTCTTGATTATTTGATGCACCATTCTTGTTTTCCTGAAATTCTTTATTTTGTTTTTCCTCTATCTCCTTTTTCTTATTTTCTATCTTTTCAAAGTTTTCGTTTATGACCTTTTTTAATTGATCAGAATAAGCACCGTATTTAGTTGGCAAATTGTGTTCCTTGTTGGTAATTTCATTCAACACGTAAAACATGTTAATTTGCTTATTGAGTGATGCCATTGCTTGGGCAAACTGGTTTTTATCCCCGTTTTGGTCTTCAGCGTTCACTTTATTTAAAAAAGCTACATTGTCCCACAAACGTTCGTTATTTACCTGTAAGAAATAAATGGAATTGAGAAACTTAATATCACGGTAGATTTGTCAAGTGAGTTCTTTTTCTTTCTTTTTTTGTTCCTCACTTTTGTTGTTCATTTTGCCCTGACTTTGGGGATCACTAGAAATACCGGTGGCAGTGCTTTCACTAGACATCTGAGTACTTTCAGATTGATCAGCAGTTGTTTTTAACTTAGTTGATACAGAGACTGTATCCGTTTTTTCACTACTGTTGTCATCCCCCTTAGCATTTTCATCATCTCCTTCCTTTGGGAAAGGACTACCCTTGTTATCACTTTCAGCGTAAATTCTGGCAATCCGGCGGTTAATTTTCTTGTCTAAAAATCAACTAAAACTTTCTAGAAAAGTGTCAAACACCTTTTGCATTATCTTCGGGTCACGTTTAAAGGCATCATCGCCAGCACTAAAAGTAGCTTTAACTAATCCCCGTTTATTGATAAAGAAAACGCCGCTGTTACTCAAGCTTTGCTTAAAGTTGAGCGTTGGAAAGCGCAAGTGAAAGCGAAAGAAACGGCCAAAGCGGTCTTTAGTGCGATAACCAATAATGTCAGTACTCTTATCTAAATCAACTAACTTACCAAAGCGAATTTTGGTGTTTTGGGTTGCTACTGATGCATCAAAGTTATTTTCATCAGCTAACGCACCCAAGCGGTAAAGCGAGCCAAATAAGTAACCAATGTTGGTGTAAAAGGAATTAATGTAAGAGGAGGTTCGTTGTGCCTCCTCATACAAATTTCTACCACGCAGTGCTGCTTGCTCATCACTCTTTCAAAGCTCTTTTTCTTCGCGATCCACCCCAGTTAAACGCCGCTTTTTGACCGAAACGTAAATTTTACGCTCTACATTAGGGCTTTCGCTGTGCGCAATTCCGTTAATTTGGCGAACGCTGTAACCTTGTTGGCTCAACATTTTAGCAGGCGTGTCGAAGATTAACCGCGCAATTGGTGAGGAAAAGCTAAACAACGACACAAACAAGAGCAAAATGATTAAGCTCTGGATGTTGCTAAAGCGCGTGGCTAACATAATAGTTACAGCGCTAAAGATAATGCCGTTTAAAATGGTACCGACAAAGATACTTAAAGCTAAATCATCTAAATAACTCTCAATCTCATTGCGCGTAAAGTAACCCAAGCTCACTACAGCAGTGGATAGTACGGCTACAATACTCAAGTACATTAACAGCACTAGTAACTTAATGAGCAAAATGCGGTCACGGCTAATAGGTTTAGAGAACAAGAACAGCTCAATCCCGTTGTTGTACCCTTCAATAAAGATGTCAGCGGTAATACTGCCCGCTAACAGTGTCACTAACGGTATTAAGATGAGTGAAAACTGAAAGACATTGTTTGTTCAAAGCGCAATCACGTTGGTGCTCGATTGAACAATGAACAGCATCACTAACGCCAGCATCAACAGCACAAACATCACCCAGCAGGTTTTGCTGCGGAGTGTTTGCTGTGCAAGGTAAGCAAAATAAGTAAGTCCTACAGCACTCTTTTGCCGTCGTCCTCTTCTAGCTAACACTTATAAGAAATGAATTAGTTTAATGATGACCATTTTACCCTTAAAAAGGGTAATTATCTGATCTTAGGCACCTTGAAGTCCTGAATTGGTAAAAATTAATTAAATATCTTGTTGTAGATGTCCTTGTATTCCTTTACTAGGATAATCTCCAAGTCCTTAACGATGTCTTTAGGCACTTCATCTAAGTAACGCTCATTCTTTTCGGGCATAAAGATGGTGCGTACTCCACCGCGGTAGGCGGAAATGGTTTTTTCTTTCACCCCGCCTATGGTCATTACTTTACCCCTTAGGGTAATCTCCCCGGTCATGGCAATCTTAGGGTCAACCTTTTTGCCAGTTAAAGACGAGATAATGGCAGTAACTAAAGCCGCGCCAGCACTCGGGCCATCCTTGGGAATACCACCACCTGGAACATGGATGTTAATGTCAACCTTTTTAAAGAGGTTAGGGTTAATGTTAAAGCTCTGCGCATTGGCCTTGACATAACCTAACGCTACGCTAGCACTTTCACGCATTGTTTGCTTTAAATTGCCGGTCAGAATTAAATCACCCTTACCAGCTACATGGGTTACTTCAATTGGTAACAGATCACCACCAGTTGGGGTGTAAGCCATGCCGTTAACAATTCCCGGAAGTGCATCTTCATCGCGCACGGTATAGTCAAAGATTTCTTTCTTGAGGTATTTCTTTACCAAATCTACATCAACTACTACCTGTTGTTCGCCGGTTTTTTGCAAGTTAACAATGTACTTACGCACAATTTGCTGGATTAAGCGTTCTAACTGTCTCACCCCCGCTTCCCTCGTGTAAAACTTAATGATATAGCTAATACCCTCATCGGTAAACTTGAGGTCATCTGTTTTAATCTCAGCGTCATCTAAACAACGCTTAACTAAGTGGCTCTTTGTAATTTGTAGCTTTTCCTGTTCGGTGTAAGAGGTAAGTTCAATCACTTCCATCCGGTCTAACAAGGCTTCCGGAATATCTTCGATATAGTTAGCGGTGGCTACAAACATTACCTTAGACAGGTCATAATCCTCCTCAACATAGTTATCGCTAAACTTATTGTTTAACTCCGGATCTAATACCTCTAACAAAGCGCCGGAAGGGTAACCTTGATTGGAGGATGTCATCTTGTCAATTTCATCTAACAAGAACAGTGGGTTAATAACCTTAGCACGTGCCATGCCCTTTAAAATCCGTCCTGGCATCGAACCCAAATAGGTTTTACGGTGACCACGGATTTCCGATTCATCATGCACCCCGCCCAATGAAACCTTAACAAAGCGCTTGTTTAACGCTTCAGCAATTGATTTGGCTAAACTGGATTTACCAACTCCAGGTGGACCGACTAAACACATAATCGGACCCTTAAGCTTTTTGGTACGGAGCTGTACTGCTAAATACTCAACCACTCGTTCCTTTACCTTATCTAGTCCTGAGTGGTTCTTGTTCAAGATCTTAATCAGGTTTTTTACATCAGCATTGTCCTTGCTTTCCTGTCACCATGGCAAGTTCATCAAAGTGTCGATGTAAGTCTTGGTTAAGGTTGATTCTTGTGATGAAGAGGAGGAGTTTTCAAAGTGATCTAACTCACTTAAAATCCGTTTTTTAATGTGCTCTGGATATGGGTTTTCCTCTAGCTTTTTGCGAATGTTGGATACTTCATCTTCCTTCTTGGAAGTCATCCCGATCTCTTCACGGATAACCCGGAGTTTTTCCCGGAGGTAAAAGTCACGTTGTTGGCGCGATAACTGTTCGTTAACTTTGCGCGTGATGCGGTTGTCAATCTTGTCAAACTCACTTTCGCGTTGTTTAGCGCGGGCTTCTTCGCTGATGTGACCTAAATCCTCGATGCCAGAACCAATGATCTTCTGTAACCGTTTTTCAATGTCATTTTCTTCCAAAATGGCTTGTTGGAGGGTAATGTCTTTGAAAATTAAGCTAGCAAGCTTGAAGGTAATAATGTCATACCGTTTTATGTCTTTTGGTACCTTAGATAGCTTCTTTAACTCTTGCAGTTCCAAGAAGCTGTTTAAGCTGTCTAAAATTTCAGCAAAGTCTTCTTTATCGGGAAAGATCCGTTCCAACAACTTATCTAACGCTTTATTTTCTGTTAGAGTAGAGTTGAGAAAGTGATGGTCGTACTTGGTTAAATCAGCATCAGAGAAGCTTGTAATGGCAACGCGCTGTAATCCTTTACCCTTAATCTTATAGTCAGCTGTCTTGCCATCTTCACTCGGTACTTCAATAATTTCATCAATGTCACATAAAGTACCGCAATGGTAAATGTCATCAAACTCAGGGTTGAGCTGATCTGAATTCTTTTGGGTGACTAACACCAAACGTTTGGTTTTGAGGTTTTTGAGTGCTTTAATTAGTTTTTTCGAGCGTTCACGACCGACATCAAGTTCAAAGCCGTTGTACGGAAAGATAACTTGGTTACGCACAACGAGAATTTGTGGTTTTTTTACAGCTGGCATAGTTATTAAGATAAGAGGTTGAAGAATGCTAAATTGTAACACATTTTTTAGCACTCTAATACTTTGAGTGCTAATGAGTGGAGTACTCAATTATCTTGGTAGTGGTTAAACGGTTCAAAATTATCGATTCCACAAAGTCCTTTTGTTGTTCCATGTTGTGGAACATTTGTTTTTTCAACTCGGCATTAACAAAGGGGTATTCAACATCAATAATCGATTCGATTTCGCTGTGAATCTTTTTGTTATCAACCTTGATTTTTTCCACATCAGCGATTCGTTTCATCACTAAAGCAAAGGTAACGTTATCACGTGCTTCTTTTATGTTACGTTGTTGCAACTGCTCCAATGAAAGCTTGGAAGCTGCTAACAATCTCTCAAAGGGAATCTTGTACTGCTCCGCTTGATCCTTTTGCGCTCTCAGTAAGCGATCGGATTCCAATTTAATTAAGGAATCAGGAATGTAAGGTAAGGTGGTGTTAGCTAAAAAGAACTGGCGAATTTTAACACTGTTTTCTTGTAGGGTAATTTCCAGTTTCTTAGCGGAAACTAACTTATGAAAGTAAGTTTTAAATTCCTTGAGTGAGTTGAAACCCTGGTATTGTGCGGGTAAATACTCCTTAAAGTTAGTTTCATCCATGGGGGTGATCTCTAACTGCTTAATTGCTTTGAGCTCTATGTCAAACTCTACTGGTTTACCCTTCAATTCTTCAGCATGGTAGTCCTTGGGGAACTTTAACTTTAACTGACGCTTGTCCCCTACTTTCATGCCAATTAAACCACTTTCAAAGCCATCAATAAAGCTGTTGGAGCCAATCGTTAATTCGTATTGTTTGGCAGTAGCGCTTTCAAGCACCTTACCATCTACCTTGCCAACAAAGTCAATGACGGCAATATCATTGTTGGCCAATGCTTTGTCACTAACATCAACTAGTTTCCCTTTGTTCTTTTCGATGTTGTGCAACTCCTTGTTGAACTCCTCATCCTTTAGGGGTACAATCGGGCTTAAATCCTTGATGTGCTTGTAATCAGGTAGTTCAAACTGGGGTACGAGATCAAAGTCAAACAGAATAACACAATCGTTCTCATTGATTGTTTTAAAGTCAATGGTAGGAAAGTCCTCAATTACATTCTCGTTGTCAGCAATTACTGCTTCTTGTTGTAACGGCTGGAAGATGGCATCAATTACCGCTTGGGCGCTACGTTGCAACAACTCGGCACGGTCTAAGTAATCCTTAGCTAAAGTTGGAGGCACTTTACCTTTACGAAAACCCTTGATTTTCATGTTTTTGGTTAAATCTTGGGTTTGCTTTTGCTGTGTCTCCTTTCACAGCTTCGTGTCAATTGCTATTTCAAGACAAAGCGTCTTTTCTTTTTGGGTTGTATTGACAAGCTTGTATTGTTTCATTCTAAACTAGATCTGAGCTATATTTTAATTTTCATCCCCAACAGGACGATCTAACTGTTCGTAAAGCGTATGAACGATTAGTTTGATCAGTTCATCCTTTAGGTTAACCGCTTCGTTAAGCACAATTTGGCTGACATACTCATAAATCTTGGCAGCTAATTGTGCCAAAGGTACTGGGGGATGGAGGGGGAAATAGCTCACCAAAAAGGCATCAATAATCTCATTGGCAAACTCAGCGTTAACCGGCTCTTTTAAAAAGAGCTGTTGGATTTGGGTAATTAACTGCTCAAAGTATGCTTTGGCATCTGGCTGTTGGGCAATTTCAAACTCCCCTAAGGTCAAGGTAAACTTTTGTTTGAGCTTACTGTTAAAGTACTCAACTTGCTCACCCTGAAAGCCCGGGATCTGGTTGAGTGCTTGAAAGAAGGAAAAGCGCTTTAATTCCAACAACTCCGAATCAGTTAACACAAACTGTAAGCGTTGTAACAAATGTGGTTTGACAAACGCCTTCGTTTTGGGCAAAAGGTAGTGAATCATGTTGAGTTTATTGGGGTAATCCTGTAAAACAAGCTCTATGATTTTGGCTGCGGGTAAACTAGCCAAGGCCGCGTTTTGCTGTTCCAATAAATCATGGTTCACGAGCTGGAGTAGCGATTGGAAAAAGCTTACTAAAGGTTTTGGTAGATAAGGGGCGGCTAATTCCTCCTCACAGCGAGACTGGGCAGTTTTAAAGTCCTTCTGCTTGACTAGTTCCATCACCTTATCAAACTGGTGCAAAAAGAAGGTGGTCAACTCATCACCGTTATGCTTGTGATAATCGTTAAACGCTTCACGGAGCTCCTTATAAGAGGCAAAGTGTTTTTTTAAAGCACTTAAGTGGTTGACAAACTGATTTGGCTTATTGATCATCTTCAAGTGTACCGCTAGCGACTATGTAAAAGTCATTCAGTTTAATTTTGCCATGTTTACTTTTATGTCCAATTAAACTCAACGCTTCCTTGTCTTGTAGTGGTAGGGTTAAAAACTTGCGCTGGTTTTCGTCAAAGAAGTAAATGTGCTTGTGGTTTTCGTGTCTTAAGCAATAATACGTTTCAAAGCGATTGGTATCTACAAAAATATTAATTAGCTTTAACTTAGCAAAAATCTTGAGGTTGTTATAGATAGAAGCTAAGGTAGTGCGCTGTTGGTTTTGTTCCAAGTGGTGTTTGAGCTCAGCTAAGGTGTGCCAGTCACGGTGTTGCACTAAGCATTGGAGCAACATTAAGCGTGATTGGGTTAAACGCATCTTATTGCGTTCAAACACACTAATGTAATCCTTTAGTGTTTGGTTATCGTGCTCCAAATCAAGCACGGATCCTTTCGATTTCAGCACCATATACAGCGGGATAATTATGCTTGTCAGATGGGGTTTCTAAAACAATCGGTATTTGCTTTATTTGCGGTTGGGCAATAAAGCGCATTAAATTATCAAACCCAATCATCCCCTCACCTAGATTGGCATGACGGTCTTTTTTGGAACCACAAACGTTTTTGGACTCGTTTAAGTGGATGACCTTTAAAAACTCAAAGCCTAGTTTAGTGTCAATCGTTTCCATAATTTCGGCAGTATTGTTAAAGTCATTACCACTGTCATGGAAGTGACAGGTATCTAGACAAACACCAATCCGCTCTTGTTGTTCAATGTGGTTAATCACATACTTTAACTGGTCTAAATCACGGCCAATTTCATTACCTTTACCAGCCATCGTTTCGAGACAAATAATGACTTCTTTAGTGTTGGCAATCACTGTATTTAAGACCTTGATTAGGTGATCTAACGCTTGGGTTTGAGTTTGCTCAACCGCTGAACCGGGGTGGAGAACGATTAGTTTAGCACCCACGGCATGACACAGTTTAACCTCCCTTGTCAGAACGTCAATCGCAAAGGTTTGCTTTACCGGATCTTTGGAGGCACAGTTAATAATGTAAGGAGCATGGACAACCATCCCAGACTTACTGAGGTTATGTTGTTCCATCAATGTGTGACCCTCGTCAATTTGCATACGATTAGGATCGACTCGTAGTGCCGTGTGTGGTGCGCCCAAAAAAATCATGAACGCTTGTGCTTTAATGCTAACAGCGTCACGAACACTCCCCACTAGATAATGGGGTGATTTAAACGAAATAAAGCTTCCTAGGAGTTTAGGCATCTAGTTTGTGTTTGACCACACTCACGCGGGTCTTGCCCTGTTTAGGTCCAAACTTTTGGTATTTTACCAAGCCGTCGCTTAAAGCAAACAAGGTGTCATCACTACCAAGGCCAACATTTACACCGGGACATACCCTAGTACCGCGTTGGCGGTAAATAATTTGACCAGTACGGATCATCTGACCATCAGCCTTCTTAGCACCTAAACGCTTAGCATGAGAATCACGGCCGTTCTTGGTTGAACCAACTCCCTTTTTGGAAGCAAAAAACTGTAAGTCAATTTTGGTTAAAAAATATTTGTTATTCATCTTTACGTTGATCTTCAAACGAAATAAACTGCGGGTAAGAATGCGCGAGGGTTTTAAGTTGCATAATCACCACACTCAATCCTGTGATAAGCTTAGCGGTTGGTTGCACTAACTCCAAGCTTAAACTGGGTACAGTAGCATCTTCTTGAACGGCAATGCTGTTGGTTTCAAACCAGGGCAAAGCGCCAAAGATAATACCACTAACAGCAGCGCACACAATGTCTTGCCCCTTTTTGGCAAATAAAGCGTGCCCGGAAGCGGCGAGTTTGTGGTGCGACACAGTTAGTTTAATCATGGACAAAGCGCACTACCTTTAACTTAGTGTAAGGTTGACGGTGACCATACTTTTTTAAGTGGTGTTTTTGTGAGATGTGTTTAATCACGTTTACTTTGCGTTGTAAACCGTGCTTTTCCACCACACACACTACTCGCGCTTTTTCCAAGTATGGCGCACCAATCTTTTCATCCAACATTAAAACCTTGTCGAGTTGGATTTCTTTACCAACTGGCGCTTCAAGTTTTTCAACAAAAAAAGTGTCATTTTCGTGGACTAAATATTGCTTTGATCCACAGACTACAATAGCATGCATTTTCAATAAAACCGTTTCTTTTGGTATTTTGTATAAACAAAATTTAGGAACCGCAGAAGACGCAAATAAGCGTGAAATTATAACAAATTAACCCCTGCTAAAGTCATGCTTAAAGCTAGACTTACTATATGTATTTATATGTATTATTAAATCACACAGGCCTCACACTGCTGCATTTGAATGGTGTGATCCTCACTGTCCTCTAGTACTTCCTGGCGCACTCGGACATAGTAAATGGAAGAACAACCCTTTTTAAAAGCATAAATATAAGCTTTATTGAGGTCACGAGTGGTAGCCTTATCAGTCATAAATAGGGTGAGCGAAATCGCTTGATCGACGTGTTGTTGTGCCGCTGCTGCTATGTTAATAATTGGTTCGGGACCCAGTTCGTAAGCACCATCTTTATAAAAAGGGTAACTGTCTTTATTGAGTTGGTAAGCGGGTACATAAATCCGTCCCAACCGACCTTCCTTGCGCACTTCTACCGGGGATACTACCGGTTGGAGTGAAGGAGTACAGGAGGAGAGATAGGAAATTGAACCCGTTGGAGCAATTGCCAGTAAGTGGGAATTGGCCAAACCGTTTTTCTGAATGTTGAGTGCTAACTCCTTTCAGTTTTCACGTGTTGGTATTTCCACTTGGTACTTTTGAAACAACGCCTTAACGCGCTCGGTTTTGGGTGTTCAAAAGTCTGGTTCTACTTTGATATATTTATCAAAGTAGCTCCCATCAGCAAACTTGGTGTTTTCAAAGTTTTTAAACTTACCCTTCTCTAAAGCTAGCTCACTGGATGCTTTAAAGGCATGGTAAGCTACCGTATAGAAAAAGATGTTAGTAAAGTCGATTGCTTCAGGGGAGTTGTAATAAATTTGGTTAGTTGCTAAAAAACCGTGCAAGTTCATTGCCCCTAATCCCAAAGCATGATTTTCGGAATTACCCTTTTGGATCGATGGAGCCGTTTCTAAATTGCTTACCCTTGAAACTAAATCAAGTGATTCGATCGCTAGTTTAACCAACTCCGAGAACTCCGGTCCGCTTTCCATTGCTTTGGCAATGTTTAAGCTACCCAAGTTACAGCTAATGTCATTACCAACCTTTTTAAAAGCCAAATCGTGGTGGAACTCCGATGGAGTGGAGGGTTGGACAATTTCACTACAGAGGTTAGACATGACAATGCGGTTGGGGTGCGCGTTGCGCCGGTTAACCGTATCGTCAAATAAGATGTAAGGATAACCGCTTTCAAAGTGCAGTTCCGCCACTGTTTGGAAGAACTTGCGCGCATTAATAAAGGTCTTTTTAATGCGTTGGTTCGCTAACAGTTCGTAATACATTTCCGTGACTGAAATGTCTGACAAGGGTTTGCCATACTCCTCATACACATCATACGGACTAAACAAGGCCATCTCCTCATTGTTTTTAGCTAAAGTAAAGGTAATGTCGGGAATAACTAGACCCAAAGACAGCGACTTAATCCGGATCTTTTCATCAGCGTTTTCGCGCTTTGTGTCTAAAAACTGCATGACATCGGGGTGGTGGGCATGGAGATACACTGCTCCTGCTCCCTGTCTTTGCCCTAATTGGTTGGCGTAAGAAAAAGAGTCTTCCAACAGCTTCATAATTGGAATAATGTCTGATGACTGGTTTTCTATTTTTTTAATTGGCGCACCCGATTCGCGGATGTTAGTGAGCAATAACGCCACCCCACCATCACGCTTGGAGAGCTGTAGGGTAGTGGTAATGGCACGACCAATTGATTCCATGTTGTCTTCTATGCGCAGTAAGTAACACGACACAAACTCACCACGTTTTTTTCGTCCCGCATTTAAAAAAGTTGGGGTAGCTGGTTGAAAGCGGTTGGTAATAATTTGTTTGAGTAACTTTAAAGCCTTGTTATAGTTACCATTGGCTAAAAAGAGCACGTTCATGACAACGCGGTCTTCATAGTTTTCTAAATACCACTTCCCATCAAAGGTTTTCAGTGCATAAGCGTTGTAAAACTTAAATGCCCCCATAAAGTTAGCATAACGAAAACGGTAAGCGTAAGCCTTACGTGTAATTTCCTCAAACTGCTCAAAGCTGTACATGTTGATGATGTTCTCATCGTAATAATCATTCTTTACTAGAAAGTCTAAGCGTTCCTTGGTGGAGTGAAACACCTTTGTTTTGGGTTTGACATGCTCTTGGATGTAAGCCTCCACAGCGTGTAAATCCATCTTAAAATCACCGTACACCTTAGTGTAGGCATTTAAGGAAATATAGCTTTCTAAGTCTTCTTGGGTGTTGAAAGCAGGAATCTTTTCTTTAACTGACATAATTGGCTAATCATTAATAACGGTTATTTGGCTTTACCAAAGAAATTGGTAATAATGGTTTGAACTTGTTCTACATCGTTTTTCGTGCCTAAAAGTTCAAACTGGTATAAAAGTGGTACGTTTAACTTTTTCGACAAAATCGGCCCGGCAATGGCAAAAGTATTGCCGAAATTAGTGTTCCCGGACGAAATTACGCCACGACACAAATCACGGTTGTGCTTGTTGTTTAAAAAGTGGATTACCTGTTTGGGTACCGCCCCCGATGTGTATTCCCCACCACCACTGTAAGTGGGGCAAAAGAGCACATACTCCTGGTTTACTTCAATCTGTTCATCTAAATTAACCGGAATGCGGGTGTGTTCAAACCCCAATTTTTCAATAAAACGGTGGGTGTTATTAGAAATGGAGGAAAAATACACTACATACGGTGTTCCAGTTGGTTTAACGATCGCACTAGCGTCGACTATTTTGATATCTTTATGCATTGTTAAAAGTCTCAATCCTTATCTTCGGTCTCTTCACTAATTCCCATCACATATGACGAACCATTACCAGAAAAGAAATCGTGGTTTTCATCGGCTCTGGCTGACAATTGGGCAAAAATTTCTGGTTTAATCCGCGTTTCTTCTTCTGTAAACGGTGAGTCATACCCTAAGTTTTGCAAAAACTTACCAGCGTTATAAATACTGAATTTAATGGCATCTTCTACAATCCCAAACCCTTCATACAGTTCCTTGAGGTATGCCTTTTCCAACTCAATCAGTTCGTACATTAAATCAAAGACAAACCGTTTCATCTCAGCCTGTTTTTCCTTGGACATCTTTTCCACTTTACGCTGGAACTTATACCCACTGTAATAGTTATGGATTACCTTATCGCGCAAAATTAAGCGAATAATATCCGAAGTGTTGGGTAGCTGTTTACGCGAGGAGAGGTAAAACGGTAAATAAAACCCACCATACAGTAAGAACCCGGGCATTAAAGCGGCTGCTACCTTAGACTTTAATGGGTCTTTCCCGGTGTAATAGGGAATTAAAGCCTTAGCGCGCTTTTGCAAGCTTTCGGTTTTCACCACCCATTCATGTGCTTCAGTAATTTGTTCTGAAGTACACAGAGTGGAAAAGATGGTGCCATAAGAGCGCGCGTGTACCCCCACCATAAAGGCAAAGTTGGCGTAAATTACCTGCTCGTGATCTGTTAAAGCATAGTCAATTTGCTTAATGTCACCAATGGTAGCTTGGATGGTGTCAAGTAATGTTAACCCCGTAAAGGTTTTGGTAATTAAATCCTGCCATTCCTTAGACAGCTGCTTTCATGATGGAATGTCATTGGATACCGGAATCTTTTCTGGTAACCAGAAGTTTTGCGTGATCCGGTTTCACACTTCCAGATCCTTCTCATCATCCACTAGGTTTCAGTTAACCGAGCGCAAGTTGCCCTGAAACTTTTTTTGTGCATATTCTAAGGGAGAAACTGATTCTAAAAAGTATTTTTTTGTGTTAGCCATATTGTTTTATCGTGCAATTTTGTGATAGTAAGCGACCTTAAACTCAGCAAAACTGATCTCTTTGGTCAATTCAAAGGGACTAAAATCCACTTTGAGGTATTTGTCCCCGGTGTATTTACCGAAAATGGTAGAGACAATTAACGCATCACACCGGGGAATGAGCTGTTCATAAACTTGTGCCCCACCACAGATGTAGAGGTGTTTATCGGGATGGTGCAAATAAGGTTGGATAAAGTTTTCATATTCATGGATTACTTTAGTCAAACAGCCCTTATCAGGCGGGTTAAAGTTGAGGTTACGGGTGAGGATATAAACGTTACGCTCACTAAACACCGGCGGTAAGGAAAGATAGGTAGCCGAGCCCATTAATACATCTTGGTGCAACGTGGTCTGGCGAAAGTGCTGTAACTCCGCTTTAATCCTTCAGGGCAAACTGTTACCGTTACCAATTAACCCATTTTGATCCATTGCTCAAATTGCTTTTACCATCTTAAACTGCTACCTCTCCTTTAATTGTGGGGTGGTGGTCGTAATCCACCAGTTCAATATCATCGAATTGATAATCAAAAATTGATTTATCACTCTTTAAAACTACCTTGGGCAATGGTTTGGGTTGACGTGTTAATTGCAACTTAATTTGTTCCAAGTGATTTTCGTAAATGTGGGCATCGCCAATGGTGTGGACAAAGCTCCCTGGTTTTAGGTTAGTTTCCTTAGCAACTAAGTACACCAGAAGAGAGTAGGACGCAATGTTGAAGGGGATACCTAGAAAAATATCACCACTGCGCTGGTACAACTGGCAGCTCAACTGCCCGTCCTGCACGTAAAACTGGTACAGTGAATGACAAGGCGGGAGCAACATTTGATCCACCTCATTGGGATTTCAACTAGACACAATTAAGCGCCGCGAAAACGGATTTACCTTAATTTGCGCAATTACCTTTTTCAATTGATCGACTCCGTTAAAGTCACGCCATTGCTTTCCATAAACGGGTCCGAGGTTACCAAACTGTTGGGCAAACTTCGCGTCTTGTCGAATCCGTTCAATGAACTCCTTTTGACTCTCACCGTTAAAGTGAGGTGACTTTTTAAAGCTTTCGTAAGGTCATTCATTCCAAATGTTGACCTTATTGTCGACTAGGTACTTAATATTGGTGTCACCCTTAATGAACCACAAAAGTTCGTGCACAATCGACTTTCAGTGCACCTTCTTCGTAGTCAAGAGCGGAAAGTGTTTTGAAATATCAAAGTGCATCTGGTAACCAAAGACACCAATGCCAGCAGTATCAGTGCGATTTGGACGGTATTTTCCGTGCTCTAAAACATAACGGGCTAAATCTAGATACTGCTGCATAACTCTCCTAAACTTCGATGGTGTAGCATTGTATAAAAATCTTTTTTTAAGCTTGCAAAATAAGCGAATAACTTTTTTAAAAGAGTTTTTGCAATAACTTAAAACGGTTATTTTAAAGCTCATTTAAACGCCTTTTTTTAAAGCTTTATAAGCTTTAAAGCGGTTTTAACACTGCAAAAATGAGCTAATGGAGCCTTTTAAAACAATGTTAATAACCTGTTAAAACAATGTTAATAACCGCTTGTAAGCCCCCAAAACGGCCTGTAGGGCTCATTTTAGGCTCAAGCTAGGAAAATGACACAGAAAAGGCTTTCTAAGCGCTTATAAGACACTAAAAAGCCGTTTTAGCAGCTCAATTAACTATTCAAACCGGTGGTTAAGAGATAAACGCTGAATGCTTTTTGTATTTTTTGTCTTATGGCAGTCAAAAGAACAAGAAAAAACCGCCACCCGAAATGCGTGACGGCTTTTTCTACCGGTTTAATGGAGTGATCTTAATTACACTCGACTGACTTGACTAATTGTCCTTTGTGTTTTATTTCCGAGTGGATAAAGAAGCCAATACCCAAGGCAAAGAAGGCCGCTAGGATACTTAGCTTAAAGGTGTTGGTGTTCTTTCAAGCCGTTATAGGAAAGAGGTTAACAAACAACAAAACCGTAATAATGGCAAAGCTTACGCCATAACTGGCAATTTCCCATCACGAAACACTGGCACTACCCTCTTTTTTGGCCAGAATCATAAAGAAGAAGATGTAGGTAATAAAGTACTGGATTAAGGAAATTAACACTGCTAGTTCAATCGCCACTTCAACTAAAACACTAATGGCATCGAACATAACGAGCTGTTTACCGGGGTTTTCATCATTAGGTAAAAAGGGGACAATGATCATCAGCACCATCACTGCTAAGGTCATAATGTTGCTAGCTCACACTGCCTTATGGTACTCGTGGTGCTTGTTTTGTTCGTTAATAAAGGACGGCAAGAAACCATCTTGGGCTAACGCAACGTATTTGCGCGCTGTCGTAATGGTCATGCCTAATCGTGATGCCAAGGAATTGAGTAAAAAACCCAGACCAAAGATGACCAACAGTGGGATGCCTAAATACTTACCGCCTGCTTGAAAGTAAATCGAACCAAAGGTGTTAATCGCTTTTTCATTCTTTTCTTTACCATCAAGGCCATAACCATTTAAACCAGAAATCCCACTAATAATGACAAAACCGATTAGATAAAGCAGGGTAACTGCACCAAACATCAATAAGAAACACTTACGGATGTTTTTTGACTTCACATCCGGGGTAATCGCAGTAAGATCTTCGGTACCAGCAAAGGCCACCAACATCCCCACAGTAGTAGAAATAACTTTAAGGAAACTGAGATCTTCAATGTGTTCACCTAAAGTGTTGTTTTCGACAAAACCATGGCCGTGGTTCGTACCGATGAGGTAGATTCCCAAAATTAAACCGCCCAGAACAACTACTCACTTCACTATGGCAAAGAAGAGAATGGCGTTCTTATTCATTTTAAGGCCAAACAGGGAGATGAAGTTTAATGCCCCAAATAAAACAAAGCCCCCGACCAGTAAGCCAATTAAAGCACCATTGTTATCCTTCACTGCTTTAATATCAGCAAACGAGAGAACTAGCACCGCTGGCACAATTAACCCATTAAAAGGACCGGTTAAGGAAACATTTCAACCACTCAAAAAAGTAAAGAAACGCGCCGTGATTGTTTTCGCACCAAGTGCTTTTTTGGCTATTAAATAACTACCACCGTAAGCCTTGCTCCCACAAATAATTGAAAGGCGCGAAAAGGACAACATTACCCCCAAAATACCTAAAGCTGCTAGCCCTAGGATCAAGTAAGAAAACGGGCCAAGCTTAAACATGGTTAGCACCACGGAAATAAAGCCGAACCCAGCAACATAGTTAAAAGCAAAAGCAATAAATTGCTTTTCGCTAAACTGTTGCCGGTTAGGTTTATGTAACTGCTCTTGGTGTGACATAGCTTTCCTTTTGTTTATTGCGCTTATATTCTTGGGTCATAAAGAGGGCAAATCCAATTAAAATCAACACCCCATACACCACTAAAGTGAGGGTATTTTTCAATTGCCATTTAGTTTTTCCATCAATTACTGGAAAGAGATAAAAGAGCAACATGAGAAGAATAATAAAGACACCAATCCCAAACAGTATTTGTTCTAACTCGCGTGTCCAGTTTTTTTGATAAAGTTGCTCTTTTTTATAAATAAGCCTAAAAATTATAAAAAATACAAGGATATATTGTACCAGTGTAGCGGCCGAACCTATCGAGGCGGCATACTCGGTTGATTTGTCGAAGTCAAAGTTGCTGGTTATTAGCGGAACAAAGAACAGTACCGTCATCGTAATGATGGTAGTACCAAAGGTAAACCAAATTGCATTTTGGAACTCGCCCTTACTGTTAGCTTTGCTAAAGGTAGTGGGTAAATAGTTATCTTGTGCTAACGGTAAGATCTTGCGTGAGTTAGCAATAATGGTCGAAAGTCTGGTAGATACGTTATTGAATAAAGCACCCACACCGTAAAAAATGAGTGCCCCTAAACCGCCAGCTAATCTAAAAATATCAGCTACACTAGCTATTCTTCCATCTTTCCCCTTATCATCATCGCTTTGTGAAACATTCAATAAACCATTAAAGATCAAAATGCCCACAAAGTAAAACAAGAATACCGCAATAAAAGAGATGATTAAAATCTTGCGGAAGTTAGTGGTTTTCACATCCGGTGTCATTGTTGAAATGTCCTCCGCACCACTGTAGGAATAAAAGAAGGTAATAAAGACAGTAGCAACTGCACCCAAGGTAATTTCACGTTCTTTAAAAGGGCCTTGTTTTATGTCGTTGTTAATGGCATAACCATTACCATTTTTGCCGATAACTATAAGTGCTACTATTAAGGTGCTCAAAAGCACCGCCCATTTAATTGAGGCAAATACCGCAATTAACTTTTTATTGAGGGAAGTTCCCTTTGTGGAAAGAAAGGCTAACAGTAAATAAAAGGTAAAACCAGCGGCAATAAGGATTCAAGTGTTAGCTGCATTGCCCTGAATACCATCAATACCTTTAAAAGCAGAGAGAATAAAAAGCGGGGCAATAGCGGCGTATAGCGGTGAAGCAATAAAATTGTTTCACCCGGTAAAGAAGATAAACAAGCGGTGGGAATACCGTTCACTGTTAAAGGCTTTTTTGGCTCACAGGTAAGCGCCGCCGTAATTATTTTTGTCAATCGCTGATACCCTGGCAAATGCTAAGGTAACAATGAGGCTAATTAAGCTAACGAGAAAAAAGATCACTCATGAAAGTGGTCCTAGCTCAAACAGTGATAGGGCAGTGGAAATAAAACCAAAGCCAGCAATATAGTTGACAACAAAAAATAAAAATTGACGTTCAGTGAACTTCTTACTTGCAACAGCCATTAACCTTCTTATTAGTTAGCTTATTCTAAAGAAGAAAGACCACTAATAATTAAATCCGGTTTGCTGTTTGACGTATTTCAGTCCCAGCTCCTTTAAATCATTCAAAACTTGGAACGGTTTGGCCGGTTTCTGATTTACTTCTTTAACTGAGATAAATGCTGGTTTTTGAATAAAGTCAGAGGACACTGCTTGCTTTTTCTCCATTAAGAAAAACAGTTGCACTGAAGGGTTGGCATCAGTAAAGTCAACTCCAAGTTGTACCTCTAGGTTATGATTGTCAATTTTGGCTCAAATAATCTCTTGAATTTGGGTTAAATCAAGCGGATATAAACCTTGGTTGACTAACACCTTTAAAATTACCTTTTGCGCCCCTTCTACCTTATGGTCAAAAAAACCTTCATACTCAAAGTTTTTCAATTTGTGGCTAAAGTGCTCAATTGTATTGTGCGCGTCTAAAGCTAAAAGTAAAAGTATTAGTTACGCGAAACAAGTTAGCTTCATTCTCTAAACGTTGTGCTGGTTTTTTAAAGAAAGAACGAATGTCTTCAAAATCAATGTTTTGCTGTAGTGGTAGATTAATTAGTTCAATAATGTTTTTAATTGTTTTGACAATGGCAACGTTTGCTAGTTGGTAAATGCCATCAGTACAGCGATCATTGCGGAACAGCATAAAACTGTCAGTCGCTTGGTTTAAGCGTTCTAAACCTTTAGCTGCTTTTTCGCGTGCCTTTAACCCTTCACACATTGCGGGGTAACTGACAATCGAGAGATTTAACACCCCTTTGTTGCTAAGAAACTTACTAAAAACCGGGGTAGCACCAGTACCAGTCCCCTTACCAAAACCAGCGACTAAAATACAGAAATCAAAGCTGTCACTAAGTTTGTGAAATTGCTCTAAAAAATGGTGTGCTAAAACGGCACCTTTTTGGGGATCACCACCAACACCTAAGCCCTTGGATTCTTCAAACTGAATCACAGCCTTATTTTGGACATAGCGCTTTGTTTTTAAGTGCTGTAAATCAGTGTTTAAAGCAAAGAACTGGACGTTAGCCGTTTGCAATTCGGGGTGCATGCGCAACATGTCATCAATAATGTTGTTACCAGCACCACCAATTCCAAAAACGGCTATCTTAATGTTGTTCTCTGGTAGTTGAGTACCAGCACCTGCTGTTTGTATTCAATCCATAAAGCTTACTTTATTAGTTTTTGCACTAACTTATTAATTTGCGTGTGTACCTTCAACATTAAAAACGACTTTTTAAACTGCTTTTCAATTTTGTCTGAGTAAAACGGTAGGGCAAAGCTAGTGGGATTAACATTAATTTGGTCTTGTCTTCAAGAAAGCGCAATTGCTTGACAGTTCAATAAGTATTTGCGACTCACAAACTGAACTTCGTTTTTAAAGATGGTTACAGTTTTGAAGTGGTTACTCAACAGGTTTTGGTTGAGTTGAAAGTTGTTAAGCAACTGTTTACTCTTAGTGTAAAACAGTAAAGTGCTGGGTAAAAAGCCGTACTTTTGGAAGAAGATTTCCGTGTTAGTGTTAATGAAATCAATTAAGTACTTCGTTTTTTCATTAACACTTTGAATGAGGTCATCAATCGTAACAGCTCTAATTTCCTTATAAGTAGAACCATCGGTGTAAGCCATGCCAATCGAGCCCGAGTCACCAATGCGTGCAGTAGAGTCCACTAGGAATTCCAACAGCGCTTTGTTTTCACTGTCATTGTCAGATTCCAAGAAGTTAACCCGACCAAAGGGTTCACTTACTAAATCAACTAAGGCATTGTCCATAAACAACATGAGGTCAGTAGTGTGTTCCCCTAAATACACAAAGAGGTTGTTTTTGTTGATTTGTTTAATTGAGTGGGCTAACACCATGTGGTGGGTGACAATTTTGTCAATTTTGACAATAATATTGCGCTTTAAAAACGGTTTGAGCTCCTTGACTAGTGAGTTTTTAGTGGTGTAATAAATTACATTTGCCCGATAACTGCAGTTGTACTTAAAGTTTTTGCTAATTTTACCAGTGGTTAAATCACGGTAGTTTAAAGCCACTAAGTCCAAAACTTCATTGGGGTTGATATGACGGTTTTTGAGCAAGAAGCGGTTCTTTTCACTGCTCAACATGTCCTGGTGGTTAAAGTCATAACCAGTGAAAAAGACATCTGTTTTAAAGCGGTTAATTTCAAGATCATCAACTAACTCCGCTAAAACCACAATTACTTTTTCGAGTTTAAAACCCAAATAATCGTTTGCATTGTTAATGAGCTGGTTTAAAACTACCTTGAACTTTGCCTTATTAGTAATGCCCGCGTGCGTGTAAAGCTCATCGTTAGCAATCGAGTTTTCATACAAGACATGAAACTGATTGTTGTTGTCCGATACCACCAAGTTAATTTCATGGGGGTAAAGGGTAATGGAGGCGTAGATGTTTTTGAGGTTATACATAGTTATTTCTTTTCAATGACAAACAGTTTGGCACTTCGAGCACGGGGGTTCGTTTTAATTTCTTGTTCAGTTGGCAAAATGGGTTTTTTAGTAATGAGTTCAAACGGTGGGGTTAATTTAACGGGTAGTTCAGGGGGTTGGACAAAGTGAGTAAGTTTAAAAATGTAGTTCCGCACCAATTTTTCCTCGAGTGAATGGAAGACAATCACTAGAAAACGACCCTTATTGTTCAACAGCTTGGGAATGTGTTGCAGCACAATTTCCAAACTTTCCAGTTCACGGTTGAGGTAAATGCGAATGGCTTGGAAAACTTTAGCTAAGTAATTGCGTGATTTGTACTTTTCAAAGTTGCTAGCAGCTGCCTTAACTGTTTCCGCTACCTCTACCGTAGTTGGATTTTTAATGTTATTAATGAGTGTTTTTAAGGCCTTGGCGATTGGTTTGGGGTGGGCTATTTCACCAAACTTCTTTAAAACATGTGTCAATTCTTCCTCAGACAACCTCTCCAAGATATCTAAAGCAGTTGGTACGCGATCGCTTTGGTGCATGCGCATGTCAAATGGACCGGCGTGTTTAAAACTAAAACCGCGTTCTGGTTTATCTAGCTGGTAGCTCGAAACCCCTAAATCAATTAAGATGCCGTCAAACTTCGTTACTTTGAGCTGCTTTAAGTGGTTAAAAAAGTTAGCGAAGTTATCATGGACTAAAACAACGTTCTTTTTGTCTTTGAACAGCTCGGTACAAAAGGTAATGCTGTCCTTATCCATGTCATTGCCAGTTAAAGTGCCAGTGGTAAGCTGCTCTAAAATGTGCTGACTATGACCGCCAAAACCAACAGTAAGATCTAAATAGTTACCATCACCTTTAATGTTGAGGTTGTGGATGACTTCATCAAGTAAGACACTTTTGTGGGGTTGATTACTTAACATCTTTCATCCTTTCCGCTACCGTTTCCAACGACTCAGAGTTGGCTAGGTAGTCCTCATACAGCTTCTTGTCCCAAATCTCTAAGTGGTCAAACTGGCCAATTAAAACAATTTCCTTGTCTAGCTTGGCATCGTTAATCAGATTGTTGGGAATTAAAACCCGTCCCGCTGTATCTACATCCACAAAGTTAGCGTTGGCAAAAATTAAGCGCTTGAGTGTTCTAGTGTCTTTTTGGGTGGAGGGAAAGCTGTTGAACTGCTCAAAGTACTTTTGGAAGTCTTGTGGTTTACGCACTTCCAAGCAGTTTTCAAAGCCACGGTTGATAACAATGCTACCTTCAAAGAAAGCCCGCAGCTTCGCTGGCAGACTGATCCTGTTTTTTGCATCAAGGGTAATGTTGAAGGTTCCTAAAAGCATTTTTACCACTTTATGCCACTTTGTGACACTTTAAAACACTTTATATCTTAGAATAAAAAAACTTTTTTGGCTAAAAGAACTGCCAGCAAACCTAAAAAAAGCGCTTTGGAACAGCAAAGTAAAAGGCACCAAAGTGGTTTACAAGACCACTTTTTGGGTTTACAAAAGTAAGTCAAAGGTGGTTTCATCCACCGTGAGCCAACGGAGCAAATAAAAAACCTACCAGGGTAACACTGGTAGGTTAGAAAGTATTATGGCGTCACCAACAGGAATCGAACCTGTAACCCTCAGCTCCGCAAGCTGATACTCTGTCCTATTGAGCTATGATGACAGTTAAGTTAATTATAAAACTTTGGCATTTTACTTTAGTTATGTAATTCATTTAAATGGAGACACAATAATGCAGAGATTAAAAAAATCAGAAGCTAAACAAGTAGTTGGAGGCTTATCATTTTGAAGCTTCAGTGCGGGAGTAATTATGATTGTAAACGCCTTTAGTACGTTAATTAATACCGCGTTAGACATCAGCGAAGCTGCTAACGCTAATAATGCCAACGGCAATGGCAGCAGTTATAGCTATAAAAGAAGGAATTCACAAAAAGACTACTTTAGTACCGGTCGGTTCCGATTAGGTTTAACCCCTGGTAAATCGTCCTATTCTTTTCCCGTTTAATTAATACTTAATACTTAAATTTAAATACTTGTTTAGATTCTCCGAAACAAACAGCCAGGTTAGTGCCTGGCTTTTGTTTTGCTTACTTCTTGTAAGAAATTAACTGTGGACCCTTAAACTGGTGCTTTTTACCAAAGAGATCGGTTTTAGTTTTAGTTAGGTTAGTGGACTTCTTGTCTGCTTGTCAAAGTGTTATATTAACGTTGCCCGAACTTACCCGGTTAGGGGTAATTAACTTTTTAGTTTTCACACTTTTAGAAGCCACAAGTGTTTCTGATGTCACCTTTTTAGTATTGCTGCGCTTAGTTTTAATCTTAGTTACGGATGTAGTTGAAACTTGATTTTCTTCAGTTGTAACTGCTTCCGTTGCAGTTGGTTCAACTAAAACCTCTTCCACTAAAACAGCTTTCTCTTCAACTAAGTCTGGTGCTGGTGCAACTATTGCTGTTTCAATCGCTTCTTTTTCAACCACCTCCGTTTCCATTGATTGTTCTAAAACAAAGGTAGCTATTTGATCATGAGCTTCCGAAGTTGCGTAAGTATCGACAAAAGTAATTGCTTCCTTTTCTAAAAGAGTTGCTTCAACAAGTGGTTCAGTTGGCAATTGATCCACTAAAGCAGTCGGTACTGGGTTGAATTCGACCTTTTCGAACAGGTTGAGTGTTGGTCGTTCTTCAACCATTGACTCGGAAAATTTTCCAATTCGTACCCGTTTTAGTGTTAGTGCACTATCCTTCATTACTTTGTTCTAATTCCTGTAACTGGTGGGCATAGCGCTGGATGTCTTCTCTACTTAAGCGTTTGGGAAAGTTGCCTTGAAAAATGGGGCGTAATGAAATCTGTGGTTTACGCACTTGAGTTTCACTAGCTGATGTTACCGTGACAGTAGTGGTGTTAACCGTTTCAGTGTTATTAAGGTTGTGTTCTAAAGTTTCTTGGCTAATACTATCGGTAGCTAAGTTAGCAGCTATTGGTGGGACTGCTGTAACCACTACCTGCTTTTTATTTTGTAAAGCGCTTTCCAACTCCGCTTCAATTGAGCGTAGAATGGCATCGGTTTCACTGTCATTTAACACTAAGCGTTCGTTCATGTCCGGTGGGCCAAACATTACCTCATCACTCTTAATATGAGTAGTTGGAATTTGAATTTCCGCTTCTAACTGTTGAATTGAGTTGTTAGTTTTTTGCAATAGCGTTTTAAAGCGTTGGCGTAAGTTAGCCACAAACTGTTTGAGTCCAATTTCGCGCTGAATTGGGTCAGGATCGTTAAGTGATTGGTTAAAAAAGGAATTGAGAATCGGGGTGTATTCCGTGCCACCAATAACGTTAAAGATCTGCTCTAGGGTACTGACAATCTTTTCCGTGTCCAACAAGTGATCGTTAGTTAAATCACGTAAATTGACCAAAAAGTTAATTTTGTCTTGATGTGATTCAAAGCTACGACCCAATACGTTGAGGTATTCCAACTCCAATTGTTGTAGACCTACCAAGGAACAGCGTTCTAGTAAAAGAAAGCCACGTTTTGCTTGTGTCTGCAGCGTTTCTTTACTAAAGTTGTGAAAGAAATTGCTGTTGTAATTACCATCAGCACTATTATTGCTAGTGCTATTATTAGAAGTGTTAGAACTAGTATTGTGCACTGTGGTGCGATGGTTAACCTGATTAATTTCTAAATCTTGATTGTCCAATGAAAGCAGAATTTCCTTCAATTCATTGAGTTGTTTGACGAGGTTAGCTATGATGATGTCAGCTTCATCATCAGTTTCCACTAAATAATTTAATTGTTGGTAATCATTAGTCATCTTTCATCTCTTCCTTATTTAGCTGCTTTTTGGGCAATTAGCTTTTTAATACTATTGATCTCAGCGTTTAATTGCGCGATTTGTTGCTGTTTAGAAATACTTTGCTGCGTTGCTAAAAAAGCTGGTTGGGACTGCACTACCTGTGGTTGGATCACTTGGGGTACTACAGCTGGTGCTTGTACCACTGGTTGTACTGGTTGGGGTGTTTGAACAGCTTGAGCTAGGTTTTGCTTTTCTAACTGTTCAATCCTTAGTAACAACTGTTGCTTTTCACTGTCAGCGTGCTCTGCTTTTTGTGTGTTAATCTGTTCTGCCAAAGCATTAATTTTTTGGTCAAAGGCACTGAGTTTTTGCTCAGTTTTTTCCAACAACTTTTGCATCATTTGCTCAACCTTTTCAAAGTCGTTCTTCTTCGCGCTTAACTGTGATTCGAGTTGAATTTGGTCTAGTTTTTTTTCCAATAAAGCACGTTGGCGACGCAACTCAGTTAATTCGTTTTCGTAACGCTGTTGCATAAATTGCAACTGTTGTTCAAAAAGATGGCGAATTTGGTTTGAACTATCTTCTTGTTTTTGTTGCGGATAAAATCAAGGATATGGGTAAGGATAGTTCATATCATTACCGTTAATTTTAAATAACGGTGGAAATAAGTGCTTATTGTCATTCTTCTCCAAATCAGCATTACGTGTCTTTAAACGGGTAATTTCCGCTTGGTATTGCTGTTCTACCGCACGCATTTTTTCCAACAGCTTTAAGATGCGTGCTTCTTTTTCGCTTAACTTTTGTTTAGCTGTTTGAATCTTTTGGGTTAACAGTGAATCCTTATTATTAATTTCACGTTCACGCTCAGCCAAATTCTTTTGCAACAGTTTGTTTTGGTGCAATAAGCTGTTTAACTCTTCGCGTTGTTTGTTGGTGTGGCTAATGTCACGGCTAACCCGTTCCTTGATTTCTTTAAGTTCTTGACCCTTAGAAATGATAGATTGCTTTTGTAAATGTAGTTTGACCGCTTCCGTTTCGACTAGGTGACGCTTTTTTTGTGTTTCTTCTAAAACGGTTTTAATGTGTGCTTCCTTCTTTTCAATTTCATTGCGAATTTTACGGAAGTATTCAAACAAGCGATTTTTGTTGTTATCAAACTCACTCTTTTCCGTGGTGAGTCGTTGCAACTCCTTCTTGTAATAGTTCTCAATCTCTAAAACTTCACGATTTTTGTGTGCCGTAGCTTCATTTTGGGCTTTTAGCTCTCTGTGGAGTTTAGAGAGCGTAGTGCGTTGGCGATCTAACTTTTCGCGTTGCTGATAAAGCTTGGAAAACTCTTGTTCAATTTGTGTTTTTTTCAAGCTAAGCTTTTGCAAAATGCCTTGCAATTCTCCCTCTTTTTGCTTGAGTTTTTTGTGCGAGTTTAAAATGGAAGAAACCGCTTCCTTGCGTCTTTGATCAAACTTATTAATGTCATGCTCTAAAGACTGGCGTTTCTTTTTGGTTTCACTGGAAAGGTTTTGTAAATGGCGTTGGTTTTGTTCCAGTAAACGTGACTTGTCATCAACTTGTTTTTGCGCACTTAAAAGCTGCTTCTTTTCTTGGCGGAGCTCACTGACAAACTGTGCCATTTTGCCATAAATGGCACGGTGTTTTTTGTCCAAGGCACGCTTAGCGGTTTGCAGCTTTTCCTTCAACTCCAGTAAGTTAGCATACTTGTGTTGCAGCTGTTGTTGGGACAGATCAGCACGGTTTTTGTAAGTAAGATAGCTCTTAGATAGGTTTTTGAGCTGCACTAACTTTTGCTTTAACAGACGTTTTTCAACATCAAGTCGTTGGCACTGATCCTTAAACTCAATTAACTGCTTTTGTTTCGCTTCATCAAAGTTCTGCTTTTCTAGTTTGAACTGCTCTAACTGTAACTTAGCGTTGTTAATCTCACTCTTTTGTTGTTCATCACGCTTATCAAATTCCAGTTTTTGAATCGCTAAAGCTTCGCGTTGCAACTGTAATTTAGAAGCAAAACTACGTAAGCGTTTAATTAACAGTGCTTTTTGTAAAGCGGCTTCATCACTCGCCTTTTGAAAGTTCTTCTTCTCTAGTAAAAACTCCTTAATTTGCGTGTTGAGTTGGACACGGTTAGTTTGCGTATTGTGTTGCACTTTACGTAGTAAAGCAAAATCAAGCGTTAGTTGGTTGCGCTTCTTTAGCAGTGATGCATTGCTCTGCTCCAAGTTTCGACGGATTTGGTTTAACTCTTGCAATTCGCGCTTTTTGGCTTGGTCAAAATCAGCGTATTCATTTTCAAACTGCTTAAAGCGTTGGTTAATTTCTGCATCTTTTTTGTGCTGATCCTTTTCCTTTTCAGCTAGTAAACGATCCTTTAAAGTTAGCTTTTCATGGCGTTTTTTCAACTCACCGTGCAATACCTTGACTTGGTTTGTGAGCTGTTCGCGTTGTTTGTTGAGCGAAAGACTAGCTTGGTTAAAGGCATTTTGCTTCAATTCCAATTCATGCTGTTGACGCGCTAAATCTAGCTTGGCCTGTACTGTGTCTTGATCTTGGCTAGCTAAAGCTGTTGCTTTTTGCTCTAACTCCTGTTTGAGTTCGGCCTGTTTTTGTGCTAATAGTTCTAGTTCTTTGTGCTTTTGTTCGATTTGCTGGAACTCCTGGTTTTTTTGCAATTCAAACAGCTGGTAATCCTTTTTTAGATCAGCAAAAGCAATTTTGAGCTCCGTTTCGCGCTTTATCTGTTCACTTTGTTGTTGTTTGTTGAACTCACTTAAACGCTGCATTTGCGTTGTTTTAAAGTGCACTTGGCGCTTAAAGCCGGCTACATGTTCGGCAAATTCACGTTGTTTTTGCAGTAAAAAACTGCGTTCGCGCTCTAATAATTCTTGCTTGGACTTAACGCTGTGGAGTGCTTTTTCCAACTCCTTTTTGTCCGTATCTTGCTCTAAAAAAGCTGCTTCTAACTCTTCTGTTTGCTTATCTAGCTCTGCTTGTTGGTTTTTCAACAAATTAGCTTTTTGTGCTAGTTGTTGTTTTACAGAAGCAATTTCGAGCAATTGCTGTTTGCGAATTTGTAAAAAAGCCTTTTTTGCTTGGTTTAACTTTTCTAAGGCTACTTTGAGTTCGCGCTCACTTTTAGCCGCTGTTTCCTGCTGGTTTTTTTCTAGTGTCTTAACCTCAGCTAAGCGTGCTTGTAAATCGCTTTCATAATCTGCAATTCGGCGTGATGATTCATCGTAAAAATCCAAAATACGTTCTTTAGATGCTTCTAATTCCAGGCGTTCCGTTTTGAGTGATTCGCTCAATTTATCTAACTGCAACTTTAACCCAGCGTTATTGTTGTTGTCTAAACTTAGCTGTTTTTGTGCAGCCTCCAGCTCCTTTTCTTTAAATTTAATCGCTAGCTCCCGCTCCGCTAGCTTTTTGGAAATATTGAGCGAATTTTCATCAAACTGGTGTACCTTATCCCCCAGCATTTCCTTTTGCTTTTCTAAGTTAGCTAAGCGATCCTTCCAATCACGCTCTACCGCTTCCTGCTCTTTATTAAAGGCAGCGGTGAGTTGTTCCAAGCTTTGTTTTTGTTTAACTAATTCTGCTTGTTTTTGTTTAAAGCGTGCTGAGAGCAAACTGACACGGTTGTCAAACTGCGTACGTGCTTCCAACAGCTTGTGCTTTTCTTGTTGTAAGTGGTTAAATTCACCCTCCAGAAAGATTTCTAGATCAGCGTGGTGGTGTTTGTTTTGTTTGAGATGTGCTCAATCCTCTGCAATCTTTTGTGCCTTTTGGTTTAATTCCGCTTCCTTATTTTTGAGTTGTGTAAACGATTTTTGGAGTGATTTTTGGGATGCAAACAGCTCGTTTTGCTTCTCTTCTATTTCGTTTTCAAAGTCAGCTTGGTACTGCCTTAACTGTTTTTCAAAAATCAGTAAATCGTTTTCCTTTTGGTCTTGCTTTTGTTTTTTAACTAGATAAAGCTTCTCCAATTCGCGGCGTTCAGTGGCAATCTTTTCCTTTAACTTAAAAATCTGTTCTTCATCAATCCGCTTTTGTTCCGCTAAATAATGGCGCTTTTGATCCAATTTCTTTTTAGCATGCACGAGGTTTTGGAAGTGTTGTTGGACTTGACGGTGCTTTTCCTTTAAGACCTGATTCGTCTGGCGTTGTTGTTCATACTCCAAGCTGGCTTGGGTTAACAAATCATCAATTTCCCGGCGTTTTTCCAACAGTTCACGTTCTTGTATCAGTAACGCTTCACTTTTAGCTTCACTCTCGATTTTGAACTCACCAATTCGTTTTTGGAGCTGTTTATGCTCTGTTTCTAGCTTTAATAAGCTTTCCTGTTGCTTTCTTTCAAACTCGTATTGTTGCTGTTCTAAGTGTTTAGCAAACAACGCGTTTTCCTGCTCCATTCGGTTAATGTCGTTTAAAGCGGTGTTCCTTAACCTTTCAAAGCTATCCTTCTCAGCGCTCAAACGTTCTTTTTCCTTAGTGAGGTTAGCTAAACTAGCTTTAACGTCTTGAGCTTGTTCTTTAGAAACAAAATCACGTTCGTTAATCTTGCTAGTTAAATCATCTAATTCTGCTAAGCGTGAGTTAATGTAAAAATCAGCGTCATTTAAACGCACCTTAAGTGCCGATTCTTCATCAACCAATTCTTGCTTTGTCGTTTGAATTTGCTGTTCTACTTGCTTGAGCTGTGCTCAATAAGCATCACACTGCTTTTGGAAGTTGGCCTGGTTTTGGGCAATTGTTTCATAAACGTTTTGCAACTCCGCATCCGCACTCACCAAGTCCTGGTATGTGGCTTCATACTCGATGCCCACTAAGCGTTTTTGGTTTTCAAGTTCGTACAGTTCGTTGTATAAATGGTCAACCTCATACAGTAAGGCGTCACGTTCTTGTTGGTCTAAACTGTGGTTTTGCTGTAAGCGCTGTACGTTTTGATCAATTAAGCCCTGGTTAGCTGCAATCTGTTCGTTGAGCTGCTTAATTGTTTGGTTTTGCTGGTCAATTAACGCTTGAAACTGGTCTAATTTGAGCTGATAGTTGGATTGAAAGTCAGCTCAATTGGCATAACGGGAATTAACAAAAGCGGCGTTTTCTTGTTGGAGACGCTTTAATTCGTCCTTAAAAAAACGCGCTTTGTTATTTAACTCTGCTACCCGATCAACCATATAGTTCTTTTGGAATTCAAAGTTGTTGTACTCATTGACCAAACGGTTTAAGCTAGCTTCTAAGCTTTGAATCCGGGCATTGTTGTGCGGATCGGGTTGGCGTGATTCCTGCGCCTTTAGGGCCTTGATTTCGTTTTCAAGGTTTTTAATCTCTGCTAACAGCTGGGTTTGTAGTTCCACTGTTTGTGCATCATTAGCAGCAGCACTTTCTAAACGCTTTTCATAATCACGCTGTAAATACCCATCATCAAACCCAGTGTCATAAACTGGTTGCAAGGGGAACTTCTTGTCAGTATCATTCATCGGTTAAAAGAGCCAGTGTTTATTCGTAAAATTCATCACCACGGTAACCACGACGGCGGAACGAAGCGGAGATCGGTTCTTCATACACTGGACGTGGCGATGCTGTAAGGGGTTGAGGAGTAAAGTACTGCACTGGAGGTTGGACTGGAGTGGTGCTGCGCAGTAAGTTCATCATTAATACCTTTTCAAACATTGACATCATTGTGTCAGTGTTGTTTACATAGTTATTAAAGTTACGTGGATCGACAAAGCGTGGATCGAACTGTTCTTGACGTGGCTCCTTTTTGGTTCACTCCACACTTTCCATAGTGCGCGATAAACGTTGCATGCGTTCCTCTAATTGGTTGATCTTAGCACCAATCTTTTCCGCGTCAGTATTACTTGTAAGCCGTTGGGTTTGCTGTTCTTTGAGTTGGCGTTCAAAGTTCTGCTTCATAATTTGCAAGTTAGCGCTGTTTTCCTTGACAGTATCAATCGCTTTGCGCATCGAAAAGATGGCGTTATCTAACTTGTCTTTGAGCTGGGTTAAACGGCTGTTATAACTGTCAAAGTCCGTTTGGAAGTAAGAGCGAATCTTCTCAAAGGGAAATTCGTGGATTTCACGGATTACCTTTGTTTCCGGTTCGCTAAACAGCTCTTGTTCCGCTGCTTGCTCTTGCGGTGTTACCTCATAAGCGAGATCACTCGCCTCTAAAGCAGGTACATTATCGACCTGACCATAGTAAGCGTTGTGATCGGTACTAGTAACATAGTAAGGATCGGTGTAAGCGTTTGGGTCCTGATAAGCATTGGGATCTACATAGGCGTTAGGATCGGTGTAAGCGTTTGGGTCCTGATAAGCATTGGGATCGGCATAGTACGCTTGGTTGGGATCTTGAGCATAGTCTTGTGGATATGCTTGACCATCCTGACCATAGCCGTAATAAGCATTGGGATCGGTGTAGTTATTAGGATCTACATAAGCGTTTGGGTCCTGATAAGCATTGGGATCTACATAGGCGTTAGGATCGGTGTAAGCGTTTGGGTCCTGATAAGCATTGGGATCGGCATAATACGCTTGGTTGGGATCTTGAGCATAGTCTTGTGGATATGCTTGACCATCCTGACCATAGCCGTAATAAGCCGCTGCATCAGGATAGGTATTCGGATCGGGGTAATACGCTTGGTTGGGATCAACTGCTTGGTCGGGGTCGTAATAAGTACTACCATCACCATAGTACTGCTGCTGATTGGGATCGTATGCAGTAGCTTGTTGGTCAGACTGATTTCAACCTGGTTTATTTATATCCATTTACTGTCTTTAAAAGGTGCCAACAGCAAAGCTGACACTATATCATTAATTTTAATTTATCTAAAAAAATGCAAATGAATAAATGCTATTTAAATGAAAATGACGGCAAAGCTTGCAAGCCTTACAAAACTAATTAACCGTTAATGGTGGAGTGTGCTAAATGTTGTTGTACATATTGCTGATAGTTAGCTAAACTACCAAACTTACGTTTGTGGTATTGATCCTCCACATAAACAGGGAGAAAGCTAATTATGGCAAAGAAAACTAACACTACTATCAGCATTACCCGTCCTATCACTAATTCATTCAATTCAATGAAGTCATTACCGAGCACTGTGTGTGCCACTGTTTCATCATAACCAAACAGTAAAAAGAGGTTAATGAAGGGCTCAATGATAGTTACAAAAACACTAATGCAGTTAACCACTACGGCAATCCAAGCCGCTGGGAGAAAATAACGCTTTGGATTGGCAATCGTAATCTGCTTGGTTTTGCGATTAACAATGGCACCAAAGATGGCACAGGCAATAAAGGCGAAGGTAAACAGCGAAGTTCAAGTAGCCATTAAATCGGAAAACGAATACAACCATTGCATCGAATTGAGCTTGTCAATTTCAGTGTTAACGTAATTTTTGTAATCCGCTACTGTCGGGAGGTAAGCCAAAGCACCTATTACCGTAAACAGCACTTGAACAGTCAAAGAAAGTACCAAACAGTAAATTACCCCCACCACTGGCTTGTTGGGGTTCAATCTGCCCTGCACTTGCTTTCAAAAAGGTAAATCACCTTGGGCTAATAAGTCTTCCACAAACCGTGGTGCTCACAGTGCAAAACCGTTAATAATACCCAAGACACCTATGCCAATCATTAGGTTAACAACACCAAAGACAATTTGCCCGGCACGCTTATTGTTAAACAGCTTTCCCATGGACTCTTCCATACCACTAAACAAACCACCGTTAATGGAAAGTGCCACTGCTAAGATAAGGTAAAACAGCGTAGTAATTAGTAAACCTAAAAACAAAGCTCACGGTGTTTTTTTCGGTTCACGCATCTCTGACTGCAGTCCAGCTGTTACGTAAAAACCATCGTACGCAAAGAAAATGGCGGCAATCGAAATAAAGGAACCCATCCCAGCACCAATTCCCGTAAAACGAGTAATTCCATACCCCGCTTGTACTAATTGGGTAAAGGAAGCAGTCGCACCATTAATTTGTGGGGGTTGCACTAATGCCTTAACGTTTTTTAATTCACCGTTACCTGTACCCGCTACAATAAAACCGATGATAGGCACAAACACTAAAGGAATAAACTTCACGGCGCTTACCACCATGTTTTGGATGTTCCCTACCTTAGCGTACAGTGGTGGAATTGTCAAGAAGTAAGTGGTAATAATAAGTGCTAAAGCTAACCAGATTAACCAGTCCACACTAGTATTGAAATGCGCTCCGGTTTCCAGTCCCAACAAACCGCGAAACCCATCTTGAATGGAACAGATAAAGTACAGCGGCATAAAGAAGAAGGTCAACGGTAGGTACAAATAGGTCATAAAATTCTTACAACCATGGTACAACCAGCGCCGGTTAAACACTTTGACCCAGCTAATAATCGAGAGATTATCGTTGCGAACACTGGCAATTTCAATTAATGCCAAGGCCATAGCAATCACTGCCACTGAAGCTACCAACCAGTTAAAAATCGCTAGCACTAAAGAGGCCTGGGAATTTTCCAAAACAGTGCTGGATTTAAAAAAGATACCAGCACCTATGGACGAGCCGATAACAATTAGCATCGCTGCTATAAAGCTAATTTTGGGTTTTTGTTGTTTCATAACTACTTGACAATTTTAGTACCAATCTTGCCCGCAATGGCCGCAGCTAATTGGTCTAATTGGGCAATAATGGCCGTCTTATTGGTACCCGACTGGACAAAGTTTAAACACGCTTCTACCTTGGGGAGCATACTACCTTTAGCAAACTGGTTTGCGGCCATTAAGGTCTTAGCTTCCTTGGTGTTAATGCAGGTTAGCTTTTGCTCGTTTGGTTGACCATAGTTAATGTAGACAAAGTCCACGGCAGTGAGAATAACAAACAGGTCAGCCTCTACCTTAATGGCAATTTCACTCAATGCTAGATCCTTATCAATCACCCCATCAACCGTTGCATAACCACTTTTGGTCTTAATTGTGGGTACACCGCCACCGCCACCAACAATCACCAAGTTGCCTTGGTTAAAGCTACTTTTAATGGCATCAATTCCCAAAACATCAACTGGTTTGGGGGACGCTACTACTTTACGCCAACCCCGCCCTGCATCTTCCACCACGGTGCTGTTTGGATTAGCTGAGCGTGCTGTTTCCTCTGTGTTGTAAAACGGACCAACTGGTTTATTTGGGTTTTGAAAAGCAGGATCGCTCGCTTCTACTAAGGTTTGTGTTAAAAAGTACACGGCTTGATGGGGTAGTTTTTGGTGTAGCAGCTCATTGTACAATGCTGTTAACAAATGCAGTCCAATGTAACCCTGAGACATTGCCCCACTTTCAGCAAATGGTACAGTGGGTGTATTAGGGTTGACTTGTTTGGCCGCACTAAAGGCGTTGTAGATCATGCCAACCTGTGGACCGTTACCATGACCCAATAATATCTGATAACCCTGCTTTAACAAAGCAACCGCCTGTCGTGCTGGTAGTTGTACCAAGTCCTTTTGTTCGGTGGGATTGTTACCTAATGCATTACCACCCAATGCTATGACAATTTTTTGCATCTTTAATACCCTAAAGTAGCTAAAATAACGGCCTTAATCGTGTGCAAGCGGTTTTCTGCTTGGATAAAGGCCATGTTATGCTTGGACTGAAACACCGTATCAGTCACTTCCATCGCACCCGTTTTCACCACCGGATATTTTTTACCTAACTTTTGTTTAATTTCCAGTGAAAAGCTAGTGTGATCATCATGGAAAGCGGGGAGACAGTGCAAGAAGATCACATCACTCTTAGCTGCTTTGATCATAGCCATGTCAACTTGAAATTGACCCAGCTCCTGAATCCGTTCTTCAAATAAGCTAAAGTCTTCACCCAACGACAGTCACACATCGGTGTAAATTACATCAGCATTCTTAGCCGCTTGCAGCTTATCAGTGCTAAAGCTAACACTACCACCATTGAGTTGAAACAATGCTTGACACTGCTCAAAGACCTCTTTATACCCAGCACCATTTTGAACTAATTCATGCTGTGCTTTAGGACCTACTAGCACTATGTCCATACCAACAAAAGCTGCCCCAATCATCAACGAGCGTGCCACATTATTTTTAATATCACCAGCAAAGACAATTTTGCGCCCCTTCAAATCACCCTTCAACTCCTTAATCGTCATGTAATCCGCTAGCATTTGGGTAGGGTGTTCCGCATCAGTCAAACCGTTTCAAACAGGAACACCAGAGTACTTTACCAAAGCATCAACATCGCTTTGCTTAAAGCCACGGAATTCAATTCCGTCATACATTGAACCCAACACTTTAGCAGTGTCTTCAATCGATTCCTTCTTACCAAAATTGGAACCAGAAGGGCCGATGTAAGTGCAACCCATACCCAAGTCAAAGGCAGCCACTTCAAAGGCACAACGGGTACGGGTAGAATCTTTTTGGAACAGTAAAACAATGTTCTTCCCCACTAAGGGACGGTTCTGGATGTGCAACTTGGTATTTACTGCGTTTTAAATCAATGGCGAGGTCAATTAAATAGTTAATTTGAGCAGTAGTAAAGTTTAAAGCAGAGTCAAGGCTACGACCTTTTAAGTTAATTGGCATAAATTTGTATAAGTAAATAAAGAAAAATTAAAGTGGTTTGCGTACTAATGGCATCGACATACAACGTGCAGAACCCATTCCCAAAGACAGCTGGTTCCCCTTAAAGGCAATTACTTTAACCCCAGCCGCTTCCAAGGCCTGGTGTGTTAATTTATTGCGCGCATACCCCACTACTACCGATGGAGCGATGGTGAGGTAGTTGGTGCCATCAAAGTGGGTTTCAATGTCAATTTCGGTTTGGTTAGCATCCGCTCCGGCAATGGGAATGAGCATAGGTTTTTGCCCAATAATGGTGTGTAAGATGGTTGAAAGATCACCAGCTATTTCATTTCACTTTAAAGCCGGATCAGTCAAGTCAATCCGCCACGCCTTTAAAACCGCCAACATGTTCGGGGAGTACAAGAACTTGTTGCGGTCTAACATTGTCAGCCACGTGTCTAAATGCATTAAGTTCGGTAGTTGTGGAACGTTAATGACAAAGATCCGCTTAAAGGAAGTGCTACTGTCTTGTTGAATCTTTTTCGCTAAAACATTAATGGCAGCTTCGGTTGTCCGTTCACTCAACCCCACCACCACTGTTTGTTGGTCATATACAAAAATATCACCACCCTCAATTGTGCCCATGTCAATTGGTTTAAAGTAAATTTGCGTGCGGCAATAATCGGGGTGGTTGGCAAAATAAAACTAGCAAATAAGGTTTCACGCCGCCGCGTTAAATACTTCATCCGGTTAATACTAATACCATGGCCAATCGAGGCAAACGGATCGCGGGTAAAGTAAAGGTTAGGCATCGGATCTACTAAAAAATCACCGTTAATGGTGTTAGCAGCAGCTACCTTACGCTTATCAATCCCACCCATCATCGAGCGTACCATGCTGAGGGTCGATTTTGCTTTTTGTTCCAGTAAGTACTGCTTCGCTACTTTACGGTGTTCTGGGGTTAACTTGGGCTCTGCTTGATCTAGTCAAGTTTCAATAAACTGGTTTTGCGCTGTAGCATTTGCCTTGTCAAAGGTGGTGGCTGTTAAATCAGTCAGTTGCACCACTTCAATGTTTTGTTCTTGCAGTAACTGACAAAAGGTTTGGTGTTCCTGGATGGCAGTATCTGGTTCTATTACTGCTGAAAACAGTAAATCATCCAACCGTCTTGGTGAAATCCGTCTAATTTCATTACCAGGGGTGTGGACTAAAACGGTTTGCAGTTGACCAATTTCGGAATGAACGTTGATGTTGTACTTCATATTACATGTAATAAGGCTAAGCTTACTGCTTTAATTGTTACACGTCCACACAAAAGCCCAAGAAAAAAAGGCAAAGTGAACTTGATTGCAAAAAGAATTGGGCAACTAATTTACAGCTGTTGTACTGCCTTAAATAAAGGTGGTAAGCAATAAAAAACCTTACCCTTAGTTTTAAAGGTAAGGTAAGAAAGTTTTATGGTGGTCTCGGGCAGAATCGAACTGCCGACACACGGTTCTTCAGACCGTTGCTCTACCGACTGAGCTACAAGACCGTGGCGGTTCCAACGGGAATCAAACCCGCAACCCCTCCGTGACAGGGAGATATGTTATCACTACACCATGGAACCGTGGTTGCGGGAGAGGGATTCGAACCCCCGACCTTCAGATTATGAGCCTGACGAGCTAACCGACTGCTCTATCCCGCGATCAATGTGGTTTGGCGGAGACTGAGGGATTCGAACCCTCGCGTGCTTTTCAGCACCTCTCGGTTTTCAAGACCGAACCCTTCAGCCGCTTGGGTAAGTCTCCAGGTGAATGCGGCAAGTACTATTCTAACACAGCAACCAGATGGTGGATCTAACAGGACTCGAACCTGTAACAGACCGATTATGAGTCGGGGGCTCTAACCATTGAGCTATAGATCCTTAATGATTTTGGTGGCTGGAGTGAGATTCGAACTCACGACAACCCGGGTATGAACCGGGTCCTCTAACCAACTGAGGTATCCAGCCATTATGGTCGGGAAGACAGGATTTGAACCTGCGACCCCTTGGTCCCAAACCAAGTGCTCTACCAAACTAAGCTACTTCCCGTTTGCACATGCAAGGGTTCTCACCTTGTAGTGGATTTATTGTTCATGTGCATGGAGGTGCCTGTCAGATTCGAACTGACGATATGGAGGTTGCAGCTCCAGGCCTTGAATCCACTTGGCTAAGGCACCGTGTAGAATATTTTACAAACTCTAATTAATTTTTAGCGCTTATAAGCTAATGATCTTATTGTGAAATACTCCCAAACACTGCTTTAATTGACTAATTTCCCCATGCTGCTGGTAGTGTTTAATGGCAACATTAGCTAAGCTCTTAAACTCAGCTTTACTTAAGCTTTGCGGCTTTTGGTCAATTAAGTAAGGGAAGATGCCATAATCAACGCCGTGCCCGGTGTATACTTGGGGGTCATTGGTCAAGATAATTACCGCAGCCGCTAAGCGAGCGTTGGACAAGGCATAGATTTCATTAAGGTTGTTGGTGGCGTGCACCACAAAGTCGTATTTAAAGTCACTGTTAATCAGTTTGCGTTTTGGTGCTGTTTTTTGTGCTAACGGTAACACCACCTGCTTTCAAAACTCACTGTGACGGGCCTTGGAGTTGGCCATGTAATAGTTCAAGTTGTACTGGTAATCAAAGAACGTTTCGGACTGTTTATCAATCATCTTCATTACATACACAGCATTAAGGGGAAACGCCCCATTTGCGGTTTCTCCACTTAACATGGTGGCATCATTGCCGCGGTCCACGGCAAAGTACACATCAGTAACTTCAGCGCGAGTTGGTTGGATGTTTTTTTCCAAAGAGTCCAACATTTGAGTTGCGGTAATAACACGCTTGTTAAAGAAACGACACGCTTTTATCATGTACCGTTGTCAGTAAGGCACCTTGTAATATGGGATCTCCAAGCCCAAATCACCCCGTGCTACCATAATGCCATCACTCGCTTTAATAATCCCATCAATGTTGTTTAAAGCGTGGTTGGACTCAATTTTGGCAATAAGCTTGACATGCTTGGCATTCTTAGAAGCGAGGTAGTCACGCAGTTGCTTGATGTTTTCCGTTGTATTGACAAAGGAAGCGGCAATGTAGTCAATTTGGTGGGTTAAACCAAAGTCAATGTCGCGTAGGTCTTTAGCACTTAAAAAGGGAATTGAGTAGTCGGCATTGGGGAGGTTTAAGCGCTTTTTGGTAAAGATAGTGTGGTCATTTTGGGCAACACAAATAACCTGGTTGTTCTTCGTATCAATCCGCTTTACGACTAAGCTTAACTTACCATCATCAACGAGGATTTTTTGTCCCACCTTAACATCGTTGACCATGTTGTAAGTGCCACTAGCATCACTCACACTAAACTGGTTATTTTTAGCCACTTCCTTAGTGGTGGTGTTAATAACCACCTCACTGTCCTTGAGGATCTTTAACCCTTCAGGGGCCGTTTCAAAGACGCGGATTTCCGGACCGTTGGTGTCTAACATAATTGACACCGGGAGGTTGAGCTTTTTAGCCACATCACGAACAATCTTAATCCTTACAGCCTGCTCTTCATGGTTACCATGGGAGAAGTTTAAGCGGATTACCGTTACGCCGTTTTTAATAATATTTTCAATGTTGGCGTAAGCTTCTGCTTTCATCGCAGCGTAAGCTGGGTCATCTAACATTGCTAGCGTTCATAGCTTTTTAGTTAAAGCCGGACCACAGGTGGCAATAATCTTAGTGCGTTTTAGGTGGTGAATCATATCAGTTAAATAATATTTTTATTAATGACTGCAATTAAAGCGCTGCGATCAACCGGTGGCATGTTAAAGGCTTGATCAAAGTCATAGTTAACGGGCACATTGGCCTTATTACCAATGACCTGGTTAACCTTGTTTTGTCCAATTAAGTTAATCGTGTGTTGCGCCATTAAACTAATTTGGACTAACTCGAGGCTGGTAGGGGCAAATCCGCGTTGCGTGTGACCCAAGGACACCAGGTTACACTTCATGTTGTTAGCATCAAAGTGCTGTTTGATCGCTGTAAGTGAGGGATAACCATCAAAGCCATAGATGTTTTCACTAACAATCACCACACAGTGGTTTTGGTGTTGCAAGATCTTTTTGACAGCACTTTCTAGCTGCTTTAAATCCATTTTATTGCTAGGAGTCACCACAAAGTCAGCATTGGTGGCTAAGGCACCAAAAATGGCTAAATCACCACAATGGCGACCCATCACCTCCACAATGGCGACCCGTTCATGTGATTTCGTAGTGTGGTACACGGCCTGGACATTGACCTTAATCGACTCCAAAGCCGTGAGAAAACCAATTGTAAACTCACTCGAATTTATGTCGTTGTCAATCGTACCCGGCAAACAGTAACAGTTAACGCCCAACTCGCTTAGCAATTTAGCGCCCATGTAACTACCATCACCACCAATAACCACTAGGTAATCGATTTGGCGCTTTTTAAGATTCTGTGCTGCTTGCTCGCGGACCTTTAACTCCTTAAATTCGACAAAGCGCTTACTACCAATCACGGTGCCAGCACTAAACAAGCTGTTTGACAAATCTAATTGATGAGCGGGTACTAACTCATCATGGTACAGCCCATAATAACCGTTTTTCACAAAGAAAACTTCAATTTCAGAACTAGTGGCATAACGCGTTAGGTAAACTAGTGTGGCATTCATCCCTGGAGCATCACCACCAGAGGTTAAAATGGCAATTTTTTTGGTTGTTTTTGGACTCATTTGCGCTAATTATATAACCTTAATCATCCCCGTAACGGTTAGAGTCAAAAAAGCTACCTTGGCGGAATTTGTCGAGATCAAAATTCTCGACTTTAGGCAGTTCATCCAAGCTGTTAATCCCAAACAGATCATAGAACTTAGGCGACACTTCATAAATAAAGGGACGACCAGGTGTGTCTTTGCGGCCCAATTCAACAATTAACTCCTTTTCTAGTAAGTCATCGACAATCTGAAAGGAATCTGCACCCCTAATTTCATTAATGCGCGGACGGGTGCAGGGTTGGTTGTAAGCAATAATTGCTAACACTTCCATTGTTTTGGAATTGAGCGGATTTTTAATCTTGTTGGGTAGGTAACGGTGGATAAAGTCCTTGATCTCCATTTTGGTGACCAAGCGAAAGCTGTGACCAAACTTTTTAATTTCAATCCCGCTTTCATCATCTAAACTTAACTTGCGCTCTAACTGCACTAAAGCGGCCTTAATCTTTTCCAAACCCACCTTGCGCAATACGCGGTTTAATTCCGCTAACGTTAAGCCCTTTTCGCCACTTACAAACAACAACCCATAAATGGCAGCAACTAAATTAGCAGCGCTGCTATCCTTTTGTTTTAAAACGGGTTTAGTTACCTTAATTGTCGCGTCCATTGTCGTTCTTTACTAGTTTTAATTGTTTCATTTTAGCCACATGGGCAGCACGTTCTTCGGGAGACAGTTTTAAAAACTGTTCACGTGTTAAGTAATCCTTGCCATATTTTGCCTTTAGGTAAGCTTCGCGTTTCTGCGCGTTGGCAATTGCTTTTTCTCTAGCTACTTGACGGGCTAATTCCTGTGCTTCCTGGCGTTGTTTCACAGCACGTTCCACCATGGCTTCTGGCGTTTCTTGGAGCTGTTTAATCCGCGAACTGTCTAACAAGCAGATGTAAAGCTCATCATCAAAGCTAGTCTGCTCAATGTCGATAATCTGGTTGTTAATTAACACCAATAAAGCGACAAAAGCGGTAATGAAATACATTAAGGAAATGTGGTGGTTGACCTTTAACAGTACCCGTTTTAACGAAACACTATGATAGCCAAATTGCTTAATTGTAGCCAAAATTTCCGCTTGGACTTGTTCAATTGAAAGCTCCTGAATTGAAATGTTTTTGTTCGCTAAAAACTGGGCTCTTCAGCGCTGCATTAGCTTATTCATGGCGTGATGCAACTTTAAGACACTTACATAATTGGGTAGCTCGTCCTCAATTTTCACGGGTTCTGTGTTACTCTTGTCAACTGTTTGGATAAAGCGGTTAAAGTCATTATCTTTGGAAAAGTAAGCTAAGCGATTGATCCTTAGCTTCTCAAAGTCATCGAGTGATTCACGGTAACGTTTGTACTCCACTAACTGTGCTACTAGTTTATCACGCAGCTTGTTGTCTAAAAAGTCAGAGTCTAGGGCAATATCATTAATTTGCAGTAAGTTATTGGCCTTCTGCTCCACAATTCGACTAGTAATGACAAGGTAGTCGGTAATTGGTTCAATTGCTTGTTTATTTAAGTTAGTGTTAATTAAGTGGAGGTATTGTGTCGTAATTTTGGCAATATCGACCTGGTGCAAGTTGAACTTCTTATCAATTAAAAGTTCCAGCAAGTTTGGTAAAGTCCCATTGTAATCTTCCAAAAAAACATTAAACGATAAACGTTCGGGGTGCTTTTTGTGTCAGTACTGCACCTTAAATTGGCTGTGTTGTTGTTCTTGCATTAATTCAAAGCTGTCCAAGCCCAACTTTAAGCGAAGGTTACACTTAAAGTCCACTGGTAAAACCGAAATAATTAAACGATCAGCCAGTTCAATAAAGTGGTGGAAGATTTGCTTGCCCCCAATCACATACAAATCACGGTTAAAGTGGTGTTGCAAGAGCTTTTCAATTGAATTGAACACCTTAATGTTGGTGTTGTTTTGCAATTCTTCAAAGTGTTTTTTACTCAACACCACCACGTTGTGATCAGTTAGCTTGTCACCTAACTCCTGAAAGGTGCTGTAACCCATTACAACCGTTTGGTTCTTAGTAGTGTTATAGAAGTGTTGGTTGGCTTCCGTTAACTTTCAGGGAATGGTGTTGTCTCTCCCAATCCCGAAGTGTTTATCTTGGCACCAGATTAACGTGATCATCTAGTCTTGGCAATATTGCGCATAAGTTTGACTAATTTCACGCCAGACATTATTAGCCACATTTTGCGAATCAATCTGGTTAAAGTTAATTGGGTTAATAGGTGTGTTAAAGATGACCTGGATTTTATAACCACGATCGCGCTCTACCTGGGCTTTTTGTAAACGCTTTTTGGACTCCATGTGTCCCATGCTACCCACAATCGTTAGTGGCACAATCGGCACAAAGGCGTTGTAAGCGACCTTTAAAGCGCCCGATTTAAACTCACCAATTTGCCTAGAGAGTACCCGTGTACCCTCAGGAAAAACACACAGAGCAGTGCCCTGGCGGATAATTTGCTGCTGTTGTTCCAAGGATGCTGCCATTTGACGCAGGTTTTTTCGATCAATAAAGACACAGTCAATCAGCTTCATAATCTTGAACAGTCAGGTATCTTGCAGTTCAATCTTGGCAATAAAGGTTAACGGTGGTACCCCTTCAGTTTTACCAAAGGCCTTAATGAGGATGAGGGGATCTAAATTGGACTTATGATTAGCTACCACTAAAACAGCCTTTTTAGGCACATTTTCAGGGTTAACAATAACCACTTTAACTCCTTTAATGTAGAGGAAAAGTGATACCAAGCGGTACACCTTCTTAAAGCGGATTTCTGGGGGATAGTTTTCCGGGATGCTTTCATAATTTTTAGCACTAATTAGGCTAGAGATGAGCATTAACACAAAAACGGGTAAAACCAAAACTAAACTGAGCAGTTGTAAGAATCTCAGACAAAAACGCAAAAAAGCTTGTGTTAATTTTTTCATGGTGTTTGTTGTGCCAAACAGATGGCAGTAATGTTATTACTGCTGTAACTAACCGAGAGCAAAAGTTCAATCTTAGGGTCAATCTGGCAGTTATAACGTTGGTTTTTCTTTGTAATTTCCAGTTGGCTAAACAATGGCTTGATGTGGTTAACAGCCTTATAAATCGCTTCTTTTAATGACCAGTGGACTGCTAAAAAACTCGACTTTTCACTATCTTTACGCAGCTTCGCATAGTGCGCGTACTCCGTTGAAGTCAACAAGCGTTTCGCAAAACAGTTATCAGTTTGTCTAGCTAATTGTTCAAAGCGTTTGATTTCGACTAAATCAATCCCTATGCCTAGAATCATTTTTAAAAGAAATCATCATCGAAGTCACCATAGGATAAATCCTCCCCGTCAGTCCAGTGCTTAATCACCCTTTTTAGCAACTTTTCGATGCGCTCTAGACGGTCATTTTGACCACTAGGGAGGCTTTCGATCTTGTTTTCCAAGGCTTGAACCCGACTAATTAACACACGGTTGGAATAACCGTTTTCATAAAAGTTATTGAGCTCTGCTTCTAGTTTGGAGCAACGCTTTAAAATTTCGTCGCGGTCTTGAAAGAGCTTTTCGTAAGCCGTTTTCATCTCCTCCTCACGGTTACGCTGCGCTTCGTAATGGGTTAAAGTGTGAACTAGCTGATCTAGAAAACGGTCTACTTCATAAGCACTATAGCCGTTTTCCCCATCCTTGGTAAAATTAAAGCGATGGTTAGTTAACTCACCACTCAAAATAATCTTATCCTTTTTATCGTTAGCCATATAAAACTGGTAAGGTGCTAGTAACTAGACCATATTACGAAACTTACGGCGTTTCTTCTGCGCAATCTTTCGCTTTTCACGCAAGCGCATTCCTTTTCGAAGGTGGTATTCGTGACGCTGTGCTAAACGGCGAATTTCTAGCGAAACCCGTTTAAACTTTTTTAAAGCTAACTCTAAATCATCGTTTTTAACTTCAATCTTTGGCATTATTCATCACCCCCTTCCCCGCTAAATTCAAACAGCTCTTTATCTAAATCATCACTTGGTAAGGTTACTGCATTGGTTACCTTAATACTCTTAGACTCACTTACCTTGGAAGAATCAGCAAACTCCAGTTTGTCATCCTTTTCTGGTCTGAGATACAGCTTTTTGACCGCTTCCACTAGATCCAAAATCTCTTGACGGGAATGCGCATACAGTTGCTTATGATATTCCCCTTTTTCAAACGGCAAACCGACTAAGGTCATTAGCCACTCTTGCTTTGTGTAACCCTGCTTTTTAGCATTCTTTCACGATTGCTTAAACAGCTTCTTTTGTGTTTTATTGGTGGAGTACAAAGCGCCAATGAGATAGTTAGTGCGCAGCGCATCGAGTTGGACTAATTTTTGCGCTAACACTTCGTTAACACTGCCAGCTTTAATTTGCTTAGTGAACACGCCATAAACATCGGCCTTAGTTTTACTTTGGAGTGATAAAAAGCTCTTTTCACACTCCGGACCGTATTTGCGAATGAACTTTAAAATGTCAAAGTCAGGATAGCTGTTGAGGCAGTGATTGAGGTAAGTAATTCAATCAAATTCCTTTTCGTGATAAAAACGGTAGTCCTCCAAAAAGAGCTGTCAATCTGACTTGTTTTTCGTGTTGTTCAAAGCGATTTTTTAAGCGCAAGCGCGTTAGGTAATTTTAAATTGTTGGTTTTATCCTTTGTAGATATGGTCAACAAGATTCGCCGTTTTGCGCGCTAGTTCTATTCCTGAAAGCTCTTCAATTACCTTAAAGGAGAATTTAGTCAAGCCACAAGAATTGGCACAACTAATAATGTTTTTGTCCACATGTACTGGTTGCTTGATGAAATTTTTTCCCAAAAGTTTAACCATTTCCTTTTCGTTTTGAACGGTGACTAATTGGTCAGGGGCAATCAAGTCAAACTCCTTCAAAACACAAGCACCATTACCACTGCTAAACAACCAGCGCATTGGTCCCTTGGGTTTATAGACAAACTTCTCCAAGTCCTTTCTTAGTTTGTCTATTTCCACCAACCTAGTAGTGTTGCCATGGGGAATAAAAGCAGCGGTATACTGGTTAAAGTTAGTTTTGGACAAAGTGTTGTCACAGCGCACATGAATCCCCATCTCTAACATAATGCTAGCTTTGGCTTCAGCGGAAATCAGGTCAACAGCATACCTTGCTTTGCGCCATAAAAAGCAGGGTACAGTAGCGTGCAGATCATTAGTCTTCTGCGTTATAATGATGGCAATTCGAACAGGACGTGATTTGGCGATTCGCGGCGTTTTGTTTGCGGTTGTAAGCAAATCCATGGCCGTTATTTTACATTTTTAAAATTAAGCTCATCAAGATGGCAAAAGCCCCAACTTTTTTTTCAAAATTGCTAAAGCAAATCCTTTTTGCTAACCGCAAACCCTTTTTGTACTATAAGCTTGCCTTAATCCTGTTTGTCGGTTTTGTCATTTTGTTTCAGGTATTTATGCTGCGTGCTGCCTTAAATGGTGAGAAGGGTATTAATGGTGCTAATGGTACAGATGTAGCTCGCAGTTCCTTTATTAGTATCTATGTTATCGGTAACAAGGGGGTTGGTTTTAGCTTATTGGCAGACCAACCAGGACTTGTTTACTTTCTCCAGGGTTTTCTATCTTTCATAGCACTGTTCTTTTTGGTTTTCTCTACTAGTTACAACTACATCTTTTGAATTACTACCTTAGCGTTTGGTTCACTTGGTAATTTCTTTGATCGGTTAACCTCGGGTAGTGGTGAAGTACTAGATTACTTTGTCTTTAGTGGAGGTAATTCCGTGTTTAACTTAGCGGACTGTTGCATTACCTTTAGTTTTATTGGTCTGTTCCTCTCCTTTTTAATTCAGTTCTTCAAAGAAATGAAGCAAACTAAATCTTAATGGAACAAACTTTTAGTGTTACTACAGCCCAACGCTTAGATACCTTTTTGGCCACACTACTCAACCTTTCCCGGGTTAAAGTAGCCAAGTTAATTGTCGATGGTTTGGTGAGTGTTAACGGTAAAAAAATTACTAAAAATGGTTGATTAGTGCAACCAGAAGACCGGGTACACGTTAATTGGAGTGAGGAACTGTTTGAAAAAGTGCCAGTTGAAGTCCAGCCCTATGACTTTCCCTTGGACATCTTATATGAAGATGAGCAAATTATGGTGGTCAATAAACCCAATGGTTTAATTAGCCACCCGACTAGTTTTAATGAAAGTGAAAGTTTACTGGGTGCCGCTTTGTTTCACTGCAACCACCAACCGGTGTTTTTAGTCCACCGCCTAGACCGTGATACGAGTGGTGTGATTATGCTAGCGAAAAACCAAAGTAGCTTGCTGCACTTGCAAAAACAGCTCCAGCAACGGGTTATGAAGCGTTATTACTTAGCTTTAGTCCATTTTCCCCTAGACAGTTTGTCTGGTACCATTAGCGCCCCGTTAGAACGAGTGGGTAACAATAAGGTCATGTGAAAGGTGGGGAACAGTTCTAACAAGGCCAAGAATGCTTTTACTAAGTTTACGGTGTTAAACCAAAACGAAAAGGCTGCTTTAATTAAGTGTGAACTGTTAACCGGACGAACTCACCAAATTAGGGTACACTTGCAGTTTATTAAACACCCCGTTTACAACGATCCCTTATACGGTTTGAAGGGTGAGCAAGCTACTGAATATGGCCAGTATTTACACGCGCAACAAATTAGTTTTATCCACCCCACTTTGAATAAGGAAATGGGTTTTGAAGCACAGTTAGATAAAACTTTTAGCGATAAGTTAGATAATTTAAACTTGAAAATTGCTAATTCCCTTTATGCGCTTTTTCAATAAGTACAAGCTCTTTTTGGACTGTGCTTACAAACACCTCAATATCGTACTGTTGGATTTTAAAACGAATACTGTGGTGGATCAACTAACAATACCAGTACAACAAAACCTCACGGAGTTGGCTGTGTATCACTTGGAAAAATTGTTAAAGAAAAACAAAGTACGCAATAACACTGTTAGACAGTTTTACGTAACCACTGGACCGGGTAGCTTTACTGGTCAACGCGTTGGTGCCATTATTGCTAAAACTTGGTGCACAGTAAACCCTAACTGTCAACTCTTTGCTTTAAACTCACTCCGCCTTCAAATTCCTTATGGCTGTGGCATTAGCAAAATTAGTGCTGGCAATGAAAAGAACTACTGTGGTTTGTTTACCGAAACTACGAGTGAAATAGCACTCTTAGCTAAACCAGATTTTGTCAAGCTGTGCAAAGCAAATACCGAGTTACCGTTATATGAAAACTTTGAAAACATCGACAGTATTGAGGAGTTATTCCTAAACAACATCGAACGGTTTGAACTAGTGGAAAATCCCCAAAATTTAGAACTACTCTACCTTAAAGATCCCGTTAATTAGTGGATGCTTGTTCAACTAGTTCTTTTTGTTTTTGAATTCAGTTAAATAAAAAGTTCTGATAGTAATCCAATTGCTTTTTACGCAATTCAATTTCAGCAGGAAGACCTTCGTTTAGATCAGTAAAAAAGCTGTAAAGTGGATCTAAGATAGCGGTGATTTCTTTCTGTTTTTTCAGCGAAGGTACATGAATACCATATTCCTTAAATTGTGCCACTGTTAACTGGCCTGTTGCAGAGCCTTGCTTTTTAAATTTAATGGCTCTTAATGCGTGGAATAAGAACCTTATATCAAATTCTTCTTTAGGGACAAAGCAAATTAAACTAACAGCAGGCAAATAAGCAAAATCACGATAGAAAACGACACCAATTGTGCCTCTAGCACTTACCGTAATGGATTTTTCTTCAACTCGAAAAGTTTTACTGTAACCCAAAAATTCCTCAGCTTTACTGCTGTTAGAAAGAATTGGATATTTATAAACTTCGTTCTTTTTCTTACTAAAATCAGCAGGTTTTTCACCACCTACTAAAACTTTTTGAGCTATTTCTCCCAGCTTGTAATATTTATTTTCCTATTTTCAATTTTTTGGGTTAAGTAAATAATCGCTATAGAAGACATACTGCTTCTTTCGCTCTCTTAGCTCGGCGCTTAGCTCGGCGCTTAGCTCGGTAAAAGTATCTAAGATAGTAGCAATTTTCTCTTGAATTTTCTTGCTTGGGAAATCTAGCTCAATTTCTGCTAAAGTTCCTTGCATTAATTTAGGAATAGGGCAAGCATAATTTACAAATTTAGGTGCTTTCAATCTAAGCGCATAGGCTAAAAATTTAGGGTAAATTTCATCATTATTTACCTTTAAAATTCCACAAACATTGGTTGCGTTAAATTGACCGTTACGATAAAAAACACTACCAGCTTGAGCGCCATCAGTTGTTCAAGTCACATACTCACCCTTAAGATCACAATCTTTTATTCTGCCAATTTCACCATTATTAACTGTAGCCGATGAATAAACAGGGAATTCGCCTGGATTGTTTTTGATATATAGTTTGCTGATAACTCTACCGCGTTTAATATCGCAAATATCTTTGATTTTGTAAGTTTTGATTTGCACAACAGTAACAATTTAATTTCTTTCATTAAACATTTTTAAGGTTTTGTTTTAACCTGAAATTATTGTGATTAGTTAGCTCACAAATTCGTTTAAATTTCACTACCCAAAGTGGCGATGAAGCCTTTAACAAACCTGTCAAAATCAGCTTTGGAACTTACTGCAGCGTTAAAATTAGAGCCAATCCCATCGCGGAATTTACCACTTCTAAAATCGCTAGGGTCGCTGTAACTAACTATATCACCTTTACTAATTTGTTGGAACAAATCTAACGCCTTTTCAGCATAGGTATTAGCTTGTTTTTTATTGCTAGTATTATTGTCCTTATTTTCAGTAGCTTTTTTGTTATCTTTGTCAAAGATTTCTTTTAAAGGCAAGATATAAGAAGCTGACTCAGCAAAGAATTCGGCAGCAGTTTGTTGTTTAGTGGAGGAATCTTTTCCATTTTTAACTTCTCAACTTTCTGTATTGTTTAAAAACCAGTTAACAAACTTTTGCGTTTCGGCGTTTTCCTTTTCGTTAGCGTGAATGCCAATGATATTAGGACCTTGGGTGATGGTTACTTTCTTAGCGTCACCACTTTGATACTTACCAGGAGCTGGTAACACAATTGCTTCATCACTTTGTAATGTGCTAGATTGCTCTAACACTTCTTCAGTGGCACCGACAATAATCTTACGATCATAGTCTTCAGTTTTGAGTTTGTTAATTTTGAAAATGTTTTTACCGTCTTCATGAACATTATCAGTTGTGGTGTAACCAATAATGGTTTTACTACTATCCTTTTTGGCATTAGCAGCTTTGGTTTCTAATGATGCAACTTTGTTTGTAACAGTCTCTCCTTTTTCATCTTTTTTAGCTGCTTGTTCTAGCTGATTAATAACGTTTTGTTCTTTGATTAAGATGGCATTTTCGCCTTCTGTTTTGTCTGATGGAATTTGACTTTTGTAAAGGTAAATGGTTTTCTTATCGCTTTCTTTTTTACCTTGATTTTGAGCACCATCTTCTTTCCTATTAGTTTTTTTTCACTTCCTTAGATTTACTGCTATCTTTAACTTCAAAGGTTCCTAAAAGATTGCTTTGGCCGCCATTTTCAGTAGAAGGTGCTTTAATTTCCTGAGTAAAACGAGGAAATTCAATAAAGTTATCACCAAACTTTAAGCGTTTAGCGCTGTTACCGGCAAACGAATAGAAAAAACCGGAAGTAGAGGAAATACTGTAAGCTAATTGATGGAACTTTTGAAAGTTTGATGAGTAAGATCCACCCTTATTCACAAAGATACCATTTTTGTCAATTAAGCCTTTGAAATCACCAAATACTTTTTGAAGATTTTGGTAGGAAGTGCCTTTATTCTTAAAGTTACTAAAGTCAGCACGGCCGTTTTCAATTTTGTAGAAGAAATTATTGTAATCACCGCCACCAGCTGCAAAAACAGAGGTGAATAATGAGTTGGGCGTACTGTCAACACCAAGTACACCTTGGATATCAGTTCCCTTTTTGATATCTTTTCCCTTTACATTTGTAAACGACTTAGCCACTCTAGTAGAAAAATCAAGTAAGTCATGTCAATTTTCGAAGATGCTCGCTTTAAATTCAAAATTTTTAAGACCACCATCTACTTCTTGGTATTCGCCTCAAGATTCTTTGATTTTGTTATCACTTTTTTGAGAACCGTCATCTGTCGTTGTTTGGTCCGTAGACTGCTTTAAATTAACTAACGAAGAAGATGAACTTTTTTCTACTTTCTTTTTACCCTTAGTTTGTCCATCCTTATTGCTTTTACCATTAGCTTTTGCAGAAGCTTCTATTTTTTCTCAAAGATCTTTTGTAGCAGGATCGTTTTGAGTATTAATTTTCAAAGGATTAGTTACTTTACTTTTTTGAGTAGTTTCTCCAGTCCTTTGACTTACTTTAACATTGTCACTATCACCTTTTGCACTTTTCAAAATATAGTGCAACACCGGTCCGTTGATCGATAAAACTTCGGTGGATAAAGAAACCGGAATACCGTAAATCCCTGGTTTAGAAATTGCACTAATTCGTTTATTGAAATCTAAGAAACGGTCGGATAATTTATCTGTATTAACTTTATCAAACAGTAGTTCCATCCCAACACGACCTAAAGTAGAAACTAAGTCAGGATAATTCAAGATAAGGTTGTAAAAGTTAGTGGTGTCCTTAACGTTGACTCGGGTTTGTAAATCGCTACGACCACCATCATAACCACCAGCGATTTGGGTAATTTCAATATGGTAATCACCAGGTTTTTTAACTTCGTTATATTTTTTAACAATTGCTTGTAAGGCGTTTGATGCACTTTTTGAAGTTAAAGAGAAAGCCAATTTAATCTTGCCATCATCAACTTGATCAAATTTGCCCCGCGCTCCACAAGCAGCTAAGATGGCAGAAAGACCTAGAAAGCCACTGAAAAAGATGGCACAATACTTAAATTTCATGCACTAAAACCCAAAATTTGGAGAAATCTTAATAAAGATTAAACAAGTTTAATTCCTAAAAATTCAGTGATTAAAGAAGACATAAAATCGAAACTATTAAAAACAAATTTTGATCCTTTTTAAATGAGAAAAAACTGGAGATTAAAATCAATGAGCTTGGTGTGTTATAGTTTTTGGTTTGAAATTTTGATTTTTTATTGAAATTTGACGTCACATTTAAAAAACTAAATCAATTTATTTATTGGGAGCAGGAAAACGAAAATTCTGTGTTGAAAGCCTGATTTTCTGTTCCCATCAATTTAGTTATTGCGTACATGGTTTTGTTCTTTACTCTTTTTACAAATCTATCTTACCGTTACGGTTTTCAGCACATCTTTCATTAAGCAACGAACATTTTTTTGAATTAATAAACATTCATATCTGTCTTACAACTCAAACTAACACTTTTCGTTAGTTTTCAAAATCATTAAAAAATTTTTGAGTTGTCTGCTTTTCGCCTTGAGCAGATGGCTTTTTTATTTATTTCAAATGAATAAAAATACCAGCAACTAACCTTTATAGATTAATTGCTGGCACTTTTATTTTTTAGCCTAAAGCTATTTAGGCGGATCAACTTTGTCTAAGCGCTTATTTATTCCTCCAAGTGCTTGTAGGATCAATTTAAGCGTTTCTCCTTGAGTTTTTATTTGCTCGCTTTGAGCTTTTATTTGTTCTCCTTTAGCTTTTATTTGTTCTCCTTGAGCTTTTTGCTCCACTTGAAGTTCTTTAATTTGTTCGCCCTGAAGAATAACAACTTTAATTAATTGATTTAATTGTTCACCTTGAGTAGCTAAAGTAGTTTCAATCTTTATCAGCCTTTGATTATTGGCATCTTTGAACTCGCTAAACTGCTTTTGGGTAACATAACCACTTTTTCGTTTTTCCATATGGTTTAAATTGTCACTAAATCCCATGTCATAGCTACCATCAGGTAACTCTTCTTCCCAAACATGACAATTATTAATCTTATCTTTGTTGAGTCTTTTCTTAAACAAAGTAAGTGAAATTGTGCGTTTAATGGTGAAGACCTCCTTTATTATTAATTGGAAAAACGTAAAAGTGTTTAAAGAGGTGGGCAGCAACAGATCACTGGATTATTTGGCTATCTAAATAAAATAAATATTTTTTAAAAACTATCATCGTGAGTGTTTTACATCATGTAAATTTGCATAAATTGGAAAAGTTGCCAAAAATTAATTCAAAGAATTTTTGAACATTCAAAAGAAAAGACTCAAAACCAAACAAAACCAAAAGCGAACTGAATCGCAAAATATTTCTTAAAAACATAACTATCCTTTTATGCCTTTTAAATGGTCTTTAAAGTTTGAAAGTGCCAAAATAACTTCAAAAATTTTTTGAAAGTAAAAGTTCCTATTAATAAGAAAAGTTCCTATTAATAGTTAGTGACCACTCACCCGTTCAACGGGGGAGAGATCCACACCAGATTGACCTGAGCCTGAGCCCTGCGTGGTACCCCCACCACCAAGCACACTGCCGAGGTTACCACTATTCGTCCCAAATACCGGTGTGGTTGTTTTGAGGGCTTTAGGTTGGGGTTGGGTAGAATTTTCTGTACCAAAGCTTTGGCGCAGCTTGGCGCGAACCTCGTTGGGGTCCAACAGTTTTTTAAGATCGTCTGAAAGCTTATCAGAGGAACCTACTTTTTTCCCTGCACCAAGTGCAGGTAGGGGGAGGTGTTTTGGTTTTGGCCGGAGCTTTGAGTGGAAGCCTTGTACGAATCCTGGTCGGTATAACTCACCTGAAAGGCCAAAGCATTGGTGTGCTCCGATAAGGTAGCCTTCGTTGCGGTGGTGGTACTTGTAGCTGCTTGCGAGTCGGACCGAGCTTGATCCTGCCACACCCCCTTGAAATCCCACACACTCTCGACGCAGCCCAAGCGGTTGACCCAACTGCCACGAAAGGCGGTTCAGGGCCGGGGGGGCTCAAATTAACTCCCTTTGGTCGCTGTCATTTGCATCCAAGCCCGTTAACTGGAGCCCGAGGTAACCCGACCGGGGTTTGATAAAATCCGTGAAGGTAACCAACCACCCGCCGAGCTGGAAGCTCAAGCTGGTACCACTGACAACGAGGTTACCGACATCTTGCGCTGTTCAAGCCAACCCGGGGGTGATCAGGGTGGCTTTGGAAGATTCCGAGTCCGTGGAGGGTAATTTAAAGCCGATTCCGGGTCGTGCATAAGTCTGGGTATTGGTGTCGCCTCCGGTGTTACCTCCAGCGCCACCGGCTCCGGTGCTAGAATCTTGAGTGGAACTCAGACCGTACACCTCCACCAACGCCGGATTCAACAACCCATTCACCTCACCGTAAGCGGGGAGGTTGAGCTTGGTTTGATCCGACTTTAATTCGGTGTAAGACCATTTTTGGTCGGTGGCTTGGAACTTGTTGGAATCATCTTGGCCACTCTTATTCACCAACACCGGGATGCTGCCCAACAGGGCGCGGAGGAAGAGCTGGGCGCGCTGCGCGTTGTTCTTGTTGGTGAATGACAGCGCGTTCGGTCAATCAGCGGTGGGGGTGAGGTTGGGAGGGAGGTTGGTGTAATTCGTCAAGTTGTCCCCTGAAGTGGCTTCTGCAACCGTTACCGAATCACCACTTTTATCAACCTTATCCTGCTTTAACGAGTCGGGATTGCCCGCGGAATTAGTTGTACCTGAAGAACTGCCCTGCTGCCCACTGCCCGTAGCGCTCGTGAACTTGGTGTGGTTTTCGTCACTTTGTCCACTTGAAACCTTATCATTCCGCCACCCCGCCCCCGTTCAGAGCTGGAGGTTGGCTTGGTCGAGGGTGGGTCATTTGGGAATATCTTTCCCCGTAGTCGTCGTCTGACTGCCACCCAGGGTGCCCTGGACATTCGCTTTGAGGCCAACGCCGACATTCGAAAAAGTGGGTGCGGGTTCGGTTCCGGATGCATTTTGCGATTGTTGTCCCTGGGTTGTTACCCCACTCGTACTACTGTTGCTCCCCCGGTGGTCATTCCCATACCTGTGCCCATTCCCAATCCAGGGAATATAATCCAACACCTGGTCGAGAACCGACCCCGCGAGGTTGAACCCGGTGGAGAAGCGCGTAAGCGTGGGGGAGAAGTGGGATCAGTTTGTGGTTTGCTGAACTAACTTTTATTATTAAAGAGATTTGAGACTTTCTAATTTCTTATTTTGAACTCAATTAAATAAGAAGTTCTGATAGTAATCCAATTGCTTTTTACGCAATTCAATTTCGGCAGGAATCCCCTCGGTTAAATCGTTGCAAAGTTTTTCAAATGCAAACAAAATATCAGCAATCTTTTCTTGAATTTCTAGAGGTGGAAAGGAGAGTTCGATTTCTGCAATTCTCTTTATTGTTAGAACCGGAATTGCAGAGGCATAATTCACAAATTTTTTAGATTGTAGTTTTAGTGCAAAACATAAGAATTTGGAACTAAATTTATTTTTGTTCTTTACTTCTAACAATCCGCAATTTTGTGAACAACTAAACTTTTCATTACGGTAAAAGACATTTCCGGCATGTGCGCCGCCCGTTGTTCAAGTAACATATTCACCATGAAAATCGTAATCATTAATTTTTCCAATTAAACCACCATTTGTTGTTGCTGAGGAATAAACTGGAAATTCACCTGGATTTTCTCGAAGGTATTTTTCATTTATTTCTCGACCACGATTTATTTCACAAATATCCCTTATTTGAAAAGTTTCGAAAGGTATATTTGCTCCGTAAATTTTTCGGATATTTTCTTGGTTGAGCAGATAATCGCGATAGAAGTCATACTGCTTCCTGCGCTCTCTTAGCTCGGCACTTAGCTCGGCACTTAGCTCGGCACTTAGCTCGGCACTTAGCTCGGCACTTAGCTCGGCACTTAGCTCGGCACTTAGCTCGGCACTTAGCTCGGCACTTAGCTCGGCACTTAGCTCGGCACTTAGCTCGGCACTTAGCTCGGCACTTAGCTCGGCACTTAGCTCGGCACTTAGCTCGGCACTTAGCTCGGCACTTAGCTCGGTAAAAGTATCTAAGATAGTAGCAATTTTCTCTTGAATTTTCAAGGGTGGGAAATCAATGGGAATTTCGGCCATTGTTTTATGTGTTAACTTAGGTCTATTTTTAAAAACACGGTTTGTGAATTTCGGTGCTTCTAGTTTCAAAATATGAGCAAGATATTTTGAACTAATTTCTTTATTTTTTACTTTCAAAAGACCACAAAGATTTGTGATGCTAAATTTACCATTACGATAAAAAACAGCCCCTCCATAACCGTCAGCTGTTCAAGTAACATATTCACCATCAAAGTCATAAGAATTTATTCGACCAAACTCCCCATCGTTATTAGTAGCTGCCGAATAAACAGGAAAAACTCCTGGATCTTTTTTAATGTCCAATTTGCTGATAACTCTACCGCGTTTAATATCGCAAATATCTTTGATTTTGTAAGTTTTAATCTCCACGACAGTAACAGTTTAATTTCTTTCACTAAACCTTTTTAAGGTTTTGTTTTAACCTAAAATTATTGTGATTAGTTAGCTCACAAATTCGCTTAAATTTCACTACCCAAAGTGGCGATGAAGCCTTTAACAAACTTATTAAAGTCTGCTTTAGAGCTTACAGCAGCATTAAAGTTAGAACCAATCCCATCGCGGAATTTACCACTTCTAAAATCACTCGGATCGCTGTAACTAACTATTTCATCTTTACTTATTTGTTGAAAAAGTTCTAGCGCTTTCTCAGCGTAAGTATTTTTCCTTTGACTACTACTCTTATTTTTATCACTATTGCTTGTATTTTCTTTTTTCTCTTTATTTTCGAAGATTTCCTTTAAAGGCAGAATATAAGAAGCGGATTCAACAAAGAATTCAGCAGCGGTTTGTTTTTTGGTTGAATTTTGTTGATCTTGTTTATTAGAAGAATTTTCCTTAGCGGGTCAATCTACTTCTGTATTTAAAAACCAGTCAACAAACTTTTGGGTTTCTGCATTTTCTTTTTCGTTAGCATGGATACCAATAATATTCGGACCTTGGGTAATTGTTACCTTCTTTTTATCAGTGCTTTTATATTTACCAGGTGCTGCTAAAACAATTGCTTCTTCGCTTTGCAAAGTGCTAGACTGTTCTAAAGTTTCCACAGTAACGCCAACAATAATTTTGCGATCGTATTGTTCGTCATTAATTTTGTCTACTCTAAAAATGTGATTACCATCTTCACGAACGTTACCAGTGGTGGTATAACCAATAATTTGTTCTTTCTGACCATTACTCTCTCCACCTTGTTTTTGATTACTTTCTGCACCGTTTTTCTTAGCAGCATCTTCTAGCTGTTTAATGAGATTGTTATCTTTTATTAAGATGGCATCTTTCCCAGCATTTTTACCATCAGGAATTTTGTTCTTGTAAATTTCAATAGTTGTACTGTTATTTTCTTTTTTGCCTTGGTTCTGGGCACCTTCTGCCTTTTTACCCTGGTTAGGTGTTCCTTCTACTTTCTTGCCTTGATTTTGTTGACTATCACTTTTACTTTTATCTGTTGACTTTTTACCACTACTTAAAGTGAAAGTGCCTAAAAGATCGCTATTGCTGTTTGTGCTATTTCCATCACCATTCTTTGAAGGAGCTTTAATTGGAACAGTATATTGTGGATACTCAATGAAAGAATTATCACCAAACTTTAAGCGCTTAGCACTATTACCAGCAAATGAATAATAGAAACCAGAGGTAGAGGAGATACTGTAAGCTAACTGGTGAAACTTTTGAAAGTTAGAAGAGTAAGAACCGCCCTTATTAACAAAGAGACCGTTTTGATCAATTAAACCCTTGTAATCATTAAAAACACTTTGTAAGTTTTGGAAGGAACTACCTCTATTCTTAAAGTTACTAAAGTCAGCCCGACCGTTTGCAACCTTGTAAAAGAAGTTGTCATAGTCACCATTACCAGCTGCAAAAACAGAAGTAAATAAGGAATTGGCTGAACTATCTACACCAAGAATGCCTTGGATATCAGTTCCTTTTTTAGTATTGTTATCTTTTATCTTTTTAAAAGATTTAGCCGCTCTAGTAGAAAAATCGAGTAAATCGTGCCAATTATCAAAGATGCTAGCTTTAAAAGTAAAGCCTTTTAAGCCACCATCCACTTCTTCATAATCGCCTCAAGATTCTTTAATCTTTTTATCACTTTCAGAAGCATCGCCTTGATCGTTATGTGTTTGTGTACTTTGATCTGTGGATCTTCTATTGCTTTTGCTATTATTTGCTTTTTTACCGTTATTTTTAGCGGCGTTCTCAATTTGAGTCCAAAGAGAAGAAGTGCTTGAATCGCTTGTATCAATCTTTAAGGGTTTTTGAAGAGTTTTTTGTTGATTTAATCCTGATGATGTTTGACTTACTTGCGTTTTGTCACTACTACCCTTTGCACTGCTCAAAATATAGTGCAATACCGGACCATTTAAAACTAAAACTTCAGTAGACAAAGAGACTGGAATGCCGTAAATACCTTGCTTAGATATGGCACTAATTCGCTTGTTGAAATCAAGAAAACGGGGTGATAATTTATCTGTTCTAACCTTATCGAAGGGCAATTCCATGCCTACTCGACCTAAAACAGAAACTACGTCTGGGTAGTTCAAAATTAAGTTATAGAAACTATTTTTGTCTTTAACACTTAGTTTTGTTTGTAAGTTACCACGACCGCCATCATAACCACCGGCAATTTGGATAATTTCAATGGGATAGTCATCAATATTTTTAACTTCGTTGTACTTTTTAACAATTGTTTGCAAGGCATTAGCTGCACCCTTAGATGTAAGAGAAGAAGCTAAAACAATTTTGCCATCATCAATTTGGTCAAATTTGCCGCGTGCACCACAGGCAGCTAAAATGGCGGAAACTCCCAAAAGACCACTGAAAATAATGGTTCCATATTTCAATTTCATGCACTAAAACCCAGAAAATCTACAGAATCTTAAAAAAAGTTTAAGTTTTTAATATTGTCAACTTTCTCATTTTTCAAAGATAAAAATGAAATAAAGAAAGAATAAATAGTAACTGCTTTTTAAACAAGAAAAAGTACAAATAAAAATTACTTAGCTCTGTGTGTTATAGTTTCTATTTGAATTTTCCATCTAATATCTTCTATTTGACATAAATAAAAATACCAACAGTGAATTTTCACTATTGGATTTTTACGCTATTAGTTTTTTCTTTGTGTTTTTAAGAAGCTAATAAAGTCTTTTAAGTATTCATCAAGTCTTAAAGAATTTTTATCTTTTGTTACTACAGAACTTGAAACTTTTTCTTGAAAAAAGATTCTTATGAGCGTCTCATTAGTACCATCAGGTAAATAATAGCAAGAAAAATCAAACTTCAATATTTCAGAGTCGCTTAAAACTTCTATCATTCTTTCAACAGATGGCTTCTCTAGAACTTTAACTTTTTTCATGTTTAAATCCTCCTTTCTTTTGATTTTTTAAAAAATAACTAACACTTGCAACTCGGTTGTCAACAGGGATCAGACTCTTTACTGATCAATTTCAAAAATTAAAGATTTGCATTTTGCTCCTCCACTAAATAAATTGAACTAAGACTTTATATGTGACAACAAAATTGCAAAAAATTTTTTTAGGTAGTTTTAGATCAATAAAAATACCAACAGCTTGCTTTTAGAACTAACTGCTGGTACTCTTATTTGAATCAGATATATTTGGACTCGAGTTTGTCTAAACGAATTTCCATTACATCGAGCCGTTTATGGATAGTTTCAAGGCTTTCAACTACAAACTTCAAAGTTTCATTAACTGTTTGAATCTGTTGTCCTTGGACTTCAATTTTCTCGCCCTGCTTTTCAACAGTTTGAGTTAATTTGTTGATTTGTTCGCCCTAAGATTTTATTTGCTCACCTTGAGATTTTATTTGTTTGCCCTGAAGAAGCACAACTTTAATTAGTTGACTTAATTGCTCACCCTGAGCTCTAATTTGTTCGCCCTGAGCGACCAAAGCGTTCTCAATCTTTGTGAGCCGCTGGTTGGTGGCATCTTTGAATTCGCCAAACTCTTCTTGCGTTACGTATTTAACTTTCACAGGTGGTTTAAGTTTATATTTTCGCAATTCATAAGTTCAAAGTCCAACGGTGCCATCACCGTACTCTTCCTTTTCGCCGTCAAAGTGCTTTTCGCCAGTTTTACGGATTAAGGCATTGTATTCCTTTTTAGAAATTTTCTCTTTCATTAAGCAATACCTTCTTTCTTGAGGTGATTTAAAAAGGAACTAGAACTTGGAGCACTGCTGCCAACGGGGATCAATACCATTGTTGATTTATTTAAAAAGTTCAACATATTAATTTTTGTGTCATCACTAAATAAATTGAAAGATTTATTTAGAAATGCCAACAAAACTTGCAAAAAGTTTTGGTTAAACAAAGAAACGAGTTGCGATTGGGCTTGTTTTAAAAAGAGGTGATACCTCGTTAACTTAATGAATCTTATACTTTTTCGGTATTCATGATCTAAATTGCCCAAAAAGTAAATGTGACAAAATAACTTCAAAAAATTTTTAGAAAGTAAAAGACCCTATTAATAGTTAGAAGAAGTTAAAAAACCAAATTAGAAGAACATTTAATCTTTTTGGCGTCTTTTAAAAAGCAACTCAATTTATCTAATGGGAGCAGGAAAACGAAAATTTATGTTGAAGACCTGCTTTTCTGCCCCCAATTGGTGCATATTCTTAAAGGTTTTTCAACACGCCACATATTGAAAGTTTGCATAGAGCCTCTTCCTTCACATTTGCTAACAGATCTTTCTGTTAATTTCAATATCGTTAAAAAAAGTATTTTTTAGCTGTCTGTCTTTTAGATAGATGGCTTTTTTATTTATTTGACAAGAATAAACATACCCACAGCTAATTTGGAAGCATTAACTGCTGGTATGTTTTTTTATTAAAACCTTATTTCTAAGAACCGGATTTATTGAAACGCTTTTTGATGAATTAAAGTTTTCACTAATTTATCTACTTGTTTTTCCATTAAATAAATTAATCGATTAAAAAATAAATCAATTGGGTATTTAAAAGACTAAAAGTCTGAGCCTAAACTTGCGGTAAAACTACTAATAAATTTATTGAAGTCTCCTTTGGAATTAATAATGGCGTTAAAGTTAGAGCCAATCGCATCACGAAACTTACCACTTCTAAAGTCACTTGGGTCACTGTAACTCACGATTTCATTTTGAGAAACTTTTTTAAAGAGTTCTAAAGCTTTAGCGGTATAAGTATTGCCCTTTGTGTCATTTTCATTTTTCTCACCTTTATCGTTAATTTGAACCTTTTCAAAGTTTTCTTTTAAGGGCAAGATGTAAGATGCCTCTTGAGCAAAGTATTGTGCTGCAGTTTGTTTTTCATTAGAGTTTTTCTTATTCCTCTTACTTTCTCAAGTTTCTGGCGTATTTAAAACCAATTAACAAATTTTTGTGTTTCTTCGTTCTCTTTAGCATTAGCATGGATCCCGATTATCTTGGGGCCTTGCGCTGTCATAACCGTTTTTTGATCACTACTCTTATATTTACCAGGTGCTGGTAAGACAATTGCTTCACCACTTTGGAGTGTACTAGATTGGTCTAAAGTTTCTAGAGTAGCACCAATAATAATTTTACGATCAAACCTCTCATTGTTAATTCTGTCTGTATCAAAAATATGTTTACCATCAGCATTGACATAACCAGTAGTTGTATATCCAATCGTTTTTGATTCTTTCTTATTGCTCTTTTTAGTTTCTTTTTTAGCTGCTTGAAGTGCTATGGTTTTTGGATTAGATTGTGTACTTTCACCATTAGAATTAGCAGCTTTTTCTAAAGCATCAATAATTTTTTTCTCAGTAACTAAAATGGCATTATCACCTTTCTTTTTATCTTCAGGAATATAGCCTTTGTAAATGTAAATAGTCTTCATATTACTGCTGCTTCCGCCTTTACCCTTACTTTTTCCTTTCCCGCCTTTATTAGATTTCGAGTAATCTTTAACTTCAAAGGTACCTAAAAGGTTTTCTTCTTTTTTACTGTTATTGTCATCAGTATTTTGACCATTTTGTTGGTCTGGCGACTTAATTTCCTGAGTAAAATCAGGATATTCAACGAAGGTGTTGTCGTCACTAAACTTCAAGCGCTTAGCGTTCTTATCGGCAAACGAATACTTAAAGCCAGAAGTGGAAGAAATACTGTAAGCTAATTGGTGAAACTTCTGGAAATTGGAAGAATAAGAACCACCTTTATTGACAAAAAGACCGTTACTTTTAATTAGTTCACTTTAGTCTTTAAAAACGCTTTGGAGGTTTTGGTAAGAACTACCCTTGTTCTTAAAGTTACTAAAATCAGCCCGACCATCTTTCACCTTATAAAAGAAGTTTTCATAATTACCACCACCTGCAGCAAATACAGAGGCAAATAAAACATTAGGAGAACTGTCGACACCAAGCACTCCCTGAATATCAGTGCCCTTTTTATTGGTAATGTTGCTTACCTTTTCAGTAAAAGATTTAGCTACCCTTGTCGAAAAATCGAGGAAATCATGCCAGTTTTCAAACACGCTAGCCCTAAAGGTATAGTTTTTAAGACCATCATCCTTTTCTACATAATCACCTCAAGTTTGTTTAACTTTATCATCACTAGTTTTGGTATCTTTATTCTCTTCGTTAGTGGTAGTATCAGCGCCATTTTTAAGTTGAACTAATGCAGTTTTATTTGATTTTGCAGCTTTTCGTCCTTTTTGATTAGTTTCACCATTAGCTTTGGCTGAATTTTGAATTTTCTCTCAAAGTGATTTGGTATTTTCATCTGTATCAATTGTTAATGAACCTTTAGCTTGAATTTGTGATGTTTTTATTTGACTTTTAACTTGAGAATTAGCCTCTTCTTTCTTCGCACTGTTCAAAATATAGTGCAACACCGGACCATTTAAGACCAAAATGTCAGTTGAAAGGGACACGGGAATACCATAGTTACCACTTTTAGCGACTCCACTAATCTGTTCATTAAACTTTAAGAAGTTCGGCTCTAATTTATCAACATTAACTTTGTCAAAAAGCAGTTCCATTCCACTGCGCGCTAACACAGAAACTAAATCTGGATAGTTCAAAATAAGGTTATAAAAGTTCGTTTTATCCTTAACACTAACTCGGGTTTGGAGATCAGTCCGCCCGCCGTCATAACCACCAGCAATTTGGGTAATTTCAATGGGGTAATCCTTGCCGCTTTTGACAATGTTGTACTTCTCTATTATTGTTTGTAAAGCATTGGCAGCTGCTTTGGAAGTTAAGGATGATGCTAGCTTAATTTTGCCATCATCAAATTGGTCAAATTTACCACGAGCACCACAGGCAGCTAACACCACAGAAAGCCCTAAAAAACTGCCCAAAACAACCGTTCCATACTTAAATTTCATCTTCCCAAGCGAAAAAAGATGGCAAATCTTAAAAAAATATTTTTAAGAAAGTAAAAAGAATCTGATTTTTGGGCAATTAATGGCTTTTTGTATGCATTAATTAGATCTCAAGAGCAAACAAAAGAAAACCCAACTACTGGCAAAAACAGCCTTATAAAGGTGTTAATTTCCAATAATTGGGTCCAATTGAGAATTAGTTAAAACTAAGGTTTAAACTCAAGACAATACGGTTGAAATCAACGGGTTACGACTCTTGTTCTTCCAAATGAAGTAAGACACCGTTTCCTTACATACTCGTTTCAATTCCTTGATCATCTGTTCACGGGTATTAAAACGCTTGTTTTGAATAACGTTTTCCAAACCGCGTTTAATTGAGTGGGTAATCTTAGTCATTAACGGACTGGAATCTAGAGCAAAGAAACAACCCCGAGTAATCAGAGTAGGCATCCCTAAAATGTTATTGTTTTTGTCAAAGACTACAATCACAGCAAACATTCCCTCCCGACTCAAGATTTGGCGTTGTTTAATTACCCGCGCTAAGTCTGGAGAAGAATTGCGGCTTTCAATGTAAATCGGGTCAGCATTAATCACTTCCCCTGAGTAATACAGCTTGCCATCAATTAGGTACATCACCTGACCGTTAGCTAGCAAACCAACATCATCACCGTTAATGCCACATTCTTGCGCTATGTTTTTGATGGTGCGCATCATCTTGTACTCCCCGTGAATCGGAATTAAGTACCTTGGAAACACGAGGTTTAACATTAACTGCAACTCTTGCTGGGTAGCGTGACCAGAGGCGTGTAGCTTCATGTTCGGTGAGTTTTCAAAGATGGTCACCCCGTACTTCGAAAGCTCATTCAAGAGATTTTCCACCGCTGCATAGTTCCCCGGAATCGGGTTGGAGGACATAATAATGGTGTCAGTGGACTTTAAGCTAACCCAGTTATGTTTACCCCGTGCCATTGTGTTTAAGGCTGCTGAGTCTTCACCTTGGGAACCCGTACACAAGATTAAGATACTGCGGTCGGGGTAATTCTTAATGTCACGGACTTCCACAATGTCATTGCTGTCAATGTCCATTAAGCCAATCTTACGCGAGATGTTGACGTTCACATCCATCGACTTACCCAACAAGCAGACCTTCCGTTTATTGTTAACAGCAATCTCAATAATTTCGTTAATCCGGGTAATGTTGGAAGCAAAGGTAGTGAGAATGACCCGACCACGTGCTTCTTTAATAATCTTGTTGATGTTGCGGTAAATTAACTTTTCGCTCTGGGAGAACCCCGGGATTTCGGCGTTAGTAGTCTCACACATAAAGACATGGACATTGCGCTCGGCAATCTTCACGACCTTATGCACATCGAGCATTTCCCCGCCAGCGGCAAAGTCAAAGCGAAAGTCACCACTCTCAACAATGTTACCGTTGGGAGTTTGAACACAGACACCAAAGGCGTCAGGAATCGAGTGGTTGACGCGGTAAAAGTCAATCTTGAAGTGCTTGGTTTCAAAGTTGCTAAAGTCATCATATACGACCACTTTATTGAGCTTAGCATCCTTGTGTTCGTTGACCTTCTTTAAGATCAAAGAAGCGGCAATCCGGGGTGCGTAAATCACCGGTACATCGACTTGTTTTAACAAGTAAGGCACCCCACCAATGTGGTCTTCATGGCCGTGGGTGATAAACAGTGCTTTAACCTTAGCTTGGTTTTCAATGAGGTATTCGAAGCTCGGGATAATACCATCAATCCCTAGTAGATCATCACTAGCAAACTTAATACCGCAGTCGATGATGATAATCTCATCATCGTACTCGATTCCATACATGTTTTTTCCAACTTCTTGGATACCACCAAAGGCAAAAATCTTGGTAGGAGTTTTACCGACAAACTCACTAGGATCAAAATCCTTAATCATTACTTATAAAAGATCAAAATAATTAGTTAATACCTTTACAAGGTATCAGTAATTAAACAGTAATCAATTATAAATAAGTTAATCTTCATCTTTGAGCAAATGACTAAACAGCTCTTGGGGGAGCTCCACACTACCAATTGCTTTCAGTCTTTTCTTCCCTTCCTTTTGTTTTTCCAACAGCTTCTTTTTCCGCGTGACATCCCCGCCATACAGCTTTGCTGTTACATCTTTACGCACTGCTTTAATCGTTTCTCTAGCAATTACCTTACTTCCAATTGTGGCTTGAATTGGAATTTCAAACAGGTGCTTGGGAATTAGTTCCTTTAATTTGACACAGAACTTCTTGGCCCGTTGAAAGGCAAAGTCATGGTGGGCAATAAAAGATAAAGCGTCCACCTTCTGTTTGTTTAACATAATTTCCACCTTAGCCAATTGGGACACCTGGTACTGGTCAAACTCGTAATTGAGCGAAGCATAACCCTTAGTGATTGATTTCAACTTATCAAAGAAACTGTAGATAATTTCACCCAAGGGCATTAAGTAGACCAAGCGTTTGCGGTCAATGTCAATTTCCTCTAACTTTTCGTATTGCCCACGGAAGTTTTGACACAGATCAATTACTGTACCTAAATAATGATCGGGTAGATCAATGTAAACGCGTACAAACGGTTCGCTAATTGATTTAATTCGCGAGCGCTCTGGTAAGAGTGAAGGGTTATCGAGTTCCAATTCCTCCCCGTTGGTTAACAACACCTTATACCGCACTGAAGGAGGAGCGGAAATTAACTTAAGGTTGTACTCGCGCTCCAACCGCTCCTTAATTACATCCATGTGCAACAACCCCAAAAAACCACAACGCACCCCAAAGCCCAATGCTTGTGATGTTTCATATTCATACTCCAAGGCCGCATCGCTCAAAATAATCTTTTCCATGGCCATTTTGAGGTTTTGGTAATCATTGTTGTCAATCGGGTACAGACCACAGTAAATCATCGGTAACACCTTTTTGTAACCCGGTAAGGGTGGAGTGGTCGTGTCCTCAGCGTGAACAATCGTGTCACCAACCGTTACATCCCTTAGTTTTTTAATCCCAGCGGAAAACCAACCAATCTCCCCGGCTTTTAACACGTCTTGTTTTTCAAAAAAGGGGTTTTTAATTCCCAATTCCACAATTTGGTAAACCGAGTTACTTCTAGCAAAGCGGATCTTATCATTGAGTTTTAAACTCCCCTCAAAGATTCGAATAAAGCACACTACCCCCTTATAAGGATCGTAATAGCTGTCAAACAGTAAGGCTTTGAGTGGTTTACTTTCATCGCCCTTTGGAGGGGGTACTTTTTCAATAATGGTAGTGATTAACCGGTCAATACCAAGCCCGGTTTTAGCGGACACTAAGGGGATGGTGTTGGGATCCACCCCTAGCAGTTGGTGAAAGGCTTGTTTGGTTTTCTCGACATCAGCACTCTCCATGTCCACCTTGTTAATTACCGGAATAATTTCGAGGTTGTTTTCCAATGCTAAGTAAGTGTTGGAAATCGTTTGTGCTTGAATCCCTTGGGTAGCATCAACTAACAGTAAAACACCCTCACAAGCTGCTAAAGAGCGTGATACCTCGTAAGTAAAGTCAACGTGTCCCGGAGTATCAACTAGGTGAAACAAGTACTGCTGGTTGCCTTGGGCCATTTTGAGCTGCACGGCGTTGAGTTTAATAGTAATACCCCGTTCACGCTCAATCGCCATGGTGTCCAACATTTGCGCTTGCAGTAAGCGTTTTTCAAAGCCAATGCTGCGTTCAATTAAGCGATCTGACAGCGTTGACTTACCATGGTCAATGTGGGCAATAATTGAAAAGTTCCTAATTTTTTGTTGTTCCATTACTGTAATAGTTGTTCGGCTTTAGCTAAGCTTTGAGCAATTGCTCTATCCATATCAATGTACTGGTACAGTGCCAACCGACCTAACAAATGTATGTTAGGAATAGCGTTAGCTAACTTTAAATAACGCGCAAACAAGGCATTATTACTTACATCATTTAGCGGGTAGTACGGCTCCATAAAGCGGGGATCGCCTTCCCTAAAAGCACCAGGAGTTTCACACGAAACAATCGTTTGGTTAGACTCCAAACCCTCTTGCGTTAACTGTTTGTATTCCACTTGGCGCGTTATTGTTGGGTGGAGTGGCCAGTTCATTACGGGGTAAGCTTGGTGTTGTTTTACAGCATAACGCTTTCATTCAAAGTGGAGCGAGCGGTACTGCAATCGCCCAAAACAATAGCCAAACAGCTGATCAATTAAACCACAATAAACCACTGGTTTGGTAATTGGTTGATTTGCAAACAAGAGTTGATTATTGTTTACGCTAATTAAGTTAGCTGGACAGTTTAACCTTAAATCAATCAGAGGATGATCCACCATCTTTGTAAAGGCCTTTGTATAACCACCCTTAGGTAGACCTTGAATAGTGGCTGTAGGGAAATAGCTACTGTTTTCACTTAAACTAATTTTGACTCGACCCAATACACTAGGATCAATTTGTTCTAATGGCATGCCCCACATTTTCACACTGTAAGGACCGTACACCTTTGTTTTTAAAAACTGGTACAGCTGTTGGACTGGAGCAAAGTTAATTGTTTGTAACTGCATCAGTGTTAAGTGCTTTTCAGCTGGAAAGTGCTGTTGAAAGAAGTTAATTAAACTGCTAGCTGTTTTTGTATCCAACAACTTGCGCATTTGGCTAAAGTCAAATGGAAGCGTTAAATCCAAATTGTTGTCCAGTTGTAAGCCAACACGGTGCTGGTAATTGTTTAGTTCAAAAAAGGGTTGGATAAAATCCATTACTTTCTGATTATCAGTATGAAAGATATGAGGACCGTACTGGTGGAACAGTAACCCGGTGGTTTCATCCAACTTGTCATAACAATTACCACCTAATTGGTTGCGTTTTTCTAACAGTAAAACACTTTTACCATGCTGTGCTAAAACATGTGATAAAACTATGCCACTAATGCCAGCACCTAAAACAATGAAATCAAACTTATTTCAATTCACGTAGTTGGGGAAAGAAAACAACGTCACGGATGGAACTGCACTCGCACAATAACATCACTAACCGATCAACCCCAATCCCAAGGCCGCCTGTTGGCGGGAGACCAAAACTCAAAGCATCCAAAAAGGATTCATCTAATTCACTCGCTTCATCATTACCCATGCGTTTTTCCTGCAACTGTTGTTCAAAGCGCGCACGTTGTTCTAGGGGATCATTCAACTCACTGTAAGCGTTCGCTAACTCTTTTGTATTAATAAAAAGTTCAAAGCGCTCAGTAAACTCGGGGTTGTGGGGATCTTGTTTAGCTAGCGGGGAAACGGCCTTGGGATAGTGTGTGACAAAGGTGGGTTGGATTAAGGTATGCTCACAGAACTGTTCAAAGAAACGGTTAATAATGTGTTGTTTGTTCTGCTCGTGCTTTTTTAACTCTACTTTGTGCTGCTTTGCAAGCGCAATGGCTGTTTGATCATCCTTAACATCATCAAAATTAACCCCAGTAACTTGGCAGATTAAATCTACCATTTTGACTTTCTTGAACGGTTTGGCTAAATCAAGTGTTTGCCCGTTCCAGTTAAAACTTCACTGATTGAGTGTTTTGCAAACAAACTTAATGAGGTTTTCGGTTAAATCCATCATGACCGCATAGTCAGCGTTAGCCTGATACATTTCAATGCTCGTAAACTCCGGATTATGGGTAGTATCCACCCCTTCGTTACGAAACATCCGCCCCATTTCATACACTTTCGGCAAACCGCCCACAATGAGCTTTTTGAGTGCTATTTCATTTGCAATCCGCAAGTAAAAATCACCCTTTAAGGCGTTATAGTGTGTTTTAAAGGGCTTGGCGTTAGCACCCCCTAAAACGGCTTGTAAAATGGGTGTTTCCACTTCTAGAAAGCCCGCTTCATTTAAAAAGGTACGGATAGCTGTAATAATCTGGGTGCGTTTCAAAAAGACTTCGACCTGCGCACGGTTGTAGGTCAAATCCAAGTAACGCTTTCGTGCTCGCGCTTCTGGATCGGTCAACCCATGTCATTTTTCAGGTGGGGTTTGTAAGCATTTAGCGACAATTTGTAATCGCTCTACGTTCAGCGTTAAAACACCTGTTTTGGTCATCATTGGATGGCCAGTGGCTACTATTTGATCACCCAAATCAATGTAATTATTGAAATATTCAAACAGTTCGGGGGCAGTTTTTTTATTAATGTACAACTGCATTTTCCCACTAAAGTCTTGGATAATAATAAAGGTCTGCCGGAGCGCAATAATCCGACCGGTTAAGATCACTTGGTACTGCTTTAACTCAGCGTCAGATTGGTTGGCAAATGCTTTTTGAAAACTAGCCGCTGAGTGGGTGTTTTCTATCTTAGTAATGAGGTAGGGATCGTTGCCAGTTTGTTTGAGGTTTAGGAGTTTTTGCAAGCGATTTTGTGCTTGATCATTTAAACGATCGCTCATCGAAGACAAATTTAAAAAATTATTATCTTAATTTTAAGCAATTAATGCAGTCGCTTAACTATCTTGTAGTCATCCTAACAGTAGCCGGGGTGCTAGTTATCTTGGGATTTACCCCATTAATTCGCAAATTAAAAATCCAGTTTTATTGTTTACAAGTTTTTGCAGCTATTCTCTTTCTCTATGTCTTTTTCGGGCGGCAAATTATCTATATTTTTCCCGATATTTACGGCACTGCAGCCAAGGCTAAGAATGCTGTTGCAAATGTTCCTTTAGATTCACTAAGGTTGAGCAGGATCTTTTTGTTAGATCTCTGCCCCTTCTTTGCCTTAATCGGCCCGATCTTTATCTTTTTACGCCAGAAAAAGGTGGCGGGTGTGTTGGCGATCTTTGGTTTTTACGGTGCTGCAATAACCTTATTTGGCGAGTTAATTTTTACTCCATTAAAACAAGAGGAGATTGTCAAATTTCTCTTTGTTGGTTTGGAAAACAACCAGGTTTACTTCATGATGCACTTCTTGAGTTTCTTGTTGAGTCTGGCTGTCTTTTTATGAGACGATGGCTTTAGCTTAATTTCGTTCTTCTACATCCACGTGTTTGCGCTAGCATATCTCAGTTATGTGGCCTTGATGGTTAACATCTTTAAGGGACAAATTACCGGTAATACTACCGGCATTTTGGCTGAAGATTGACTGAGCGGTGAGTACAAGAATGTAGCGGTGTTCCTCAAGCTAGATCCAAAAAATGCTGATTTAATCTTTGGAGTTAGCTTTGGGTTGAGCTATTTCGCCATTGTATTGTTGACAGTTCTCGTCAACATTCCAACCTTTATACAGCTCACTAAAGATAAACAAATGGTTAAGCTAGCACTGCAGCTTAAAAAAGCCCAGGCATCTGTGGCATAGCCTCTTCCATTAACTGGTCGTACTTGGCCTTAACATCACCCACAGCCTCATTGACAGCTTCTGTAATCATCTCCTCTAAAGTGACCTTGTCTTCTGGGTCAATTAATGCGGGATCGATTGTGATAGACTTAATGGTGAGATTACCAAAAATGATAATCTTGATGGCAGCATTCTTATAGCTGTACTCAAACAATTTTTGCTCGAAATCAAGCGCTTTTTGCTTGCTTTGTCGTTCAGCTTGGCGCATCATTTCGGTAATCTTTTTAAAACTCATGTATTAGTTAACTAACTTGCGATGAAAAAAACAATAGGACTCGCTTACCGTTTTTTCTATCTTAACAATAATTGCGACTTTTATTTACTTTTTCTCGCGCCGTTTTCCCTGTTTAACCTTGGGGTAATGGTAGCTAGTGCTGTTATCAGTGTGGTTTATAACAACCAACCACAATTAATCTGGTTTACTAACTTTGATACCTTTACCTACCAGAGCAACACAATTGCCGCTGTTTGTGTCTTAATGTACCTCTGTAAACGACGCTGTAAGCTGTTTGACAATAATGCGTTGTTTTTAAGTGCTGCAGGTTACTTGGTCTTTACCGTCATCTTTTTTAACCTGTATGTACTGTCACGTGTTACTGGATTTGTTAATGTAGAAGAACACGTTAAGGGTTGGTTTTCGACTATTACGAGTGAAATGCCATACAGTTTTAGTGGTAATCCTTTAACTGATTGAATTTCATTTGCGCAGCTGTTTCTCCACGTGATTTACCCCGCTAGCTTCTTTGGCTTTATCTGAATCTTCTTTAAAACTTACAAAATGCGCGAGCCGCTACATGAATTGGGTAAGTTTTTACTCAAGGCAGGGGTGTACCCAAGCCTTTATGCCTTTTATTTACAAACAGTACCTTTTCTAAAGATATGGGACAACGGGCATGATTCGTACTCGGTCTATGGTTTCTTCTCCCAAACCAAATATAACAGCTATGTTTGGTTTTGATCAATCCCTATTTTTGCATCAATGTTTTTAATCCTGTGGGGGCTTTTTGTTATAAATAACCGTTATTATGGTGCAAAAACAAAGTATGGCAAACAATAACTGTATCTTCTGTGGAATTGTAGAGGGGAATGTGAAATCCTTTAAGGTTGGTGAAAACGAACACGCTGTTGCCTTTTTAGATGCCTTTCCAGTTGCTGATGGTCATACGCTTGTAATTCCCAAAAAACACGCCGTTAACTATTCCTCGACTGATGATGAGAGTTTGAAGGCGGTTAGTTTACTCGCCAAAGAAATGGCTTTAAAGCTACAACAACGGCTCCAACCAGCTGGATTAAACTATGTTGTCAATGAAGGGGCTAAGGCAGGGCAGGAAGTATTTCACTACCACATGCATGTAGTACCAAAATACGAAACTGGTTTAGGCTTTTGTTACAACGTTAAAAAGACGAACAACCGCTCAATTGAAGCTAATTGGGAACTACTTACTAAAGAGGTAGATTAACCCACCTAAAAGAAAGAGACTTACAACACCGTTCGCTAAAACAACAGTGGCTAGTCACTTGTAGTTTTTAGAGTGTTGCTTCGTCTTTTTGGCTACTTCTTCCTGGATTTGTTGGGTTACCTCAAAATTAGTCGTAATTTCACTAGTTAACAATTCGGTTTGTTGTTTGAGTAACTTATCCAATAAGTTATCGTGGTTAGTGACAAAGGCACTAATCTTCTTATCGATTGCTTCAAAATTGGGAGTAGGACGGTTCATAACTGGGTATTATTCTAATTTGCCAACAAGCACTTAATATGCAGAAAGAGCGCAATAATGATGACAAAGAAAAATCTAAAACAGTCGCTGAAAATGACTTTTAAAAGAAATTAAACTGTTACTGTTGTGCAAATCAAAACTTACAAAATCAAAGATATTTGCGAGATCTCGAGGGGTCGTGCAATTACTAAAAAATATATTAAGGATAATCTCGGTTAATACCCGGTTTATTCAGCTTCAACCTTAAATGATGGTGAAGTTGGCAAAATTAAAGATTGTGACCGAGATGGCGAGTACGTGACTTGAACTACAGGAGGTTCTTATGCTGGTGCTGTATTCTATAGAAAAGGACAGTTTAATGCAAGACAAGACTGTGGCGTTTTAAAAGTAAAAAACGAAGAAATTAATCCTAAATTTTTAGCTTATGCACTCAGATTGCAAACATCTAAGTTTGTTAATTATGCTTGCCCTATTCCTAAATTAGGAATAAGTAAATTAGCAGAAATTGAACTTACTTTCCCACCTCTAGAAATTCAAGAAAAGATTGCCGATATCCTCTTTGCTTTTGAAAAAAATGTAACGATCTTACCGAAAGTATTCCCAAAGAAATTGAAATGCGTAAAAAGCAATTGGATTATTACCAAAACTATTTATTCGATTGAGTTCAAAAACAAAAAGAAGGCTTAAATTCAACGACTTTAAATTAAGCATTAGCTCTTAATTTCCAAAATTTTCTTTAATTAAAAAGAAATTTGTCAATTTGTTGTCATTTCAAAATAAGGCGTTCAATTTATTTAGTGAAGGGAAATTATGCCTTTACTCAATATATTTATTAGATCAACGATGATGTTGATCCTTGCTGGCAACAAAGTTGCACGTTTTAGTTTTCTAAACCTTGAACAGAAAGGAGGAATTTATTAATGCCTAAAGTTATTTCCTAAAAGGAATTTAATATCCTTTCCCGGACAAAGGAAAGAGTTAATTTTCAAATTGTCTATACCAAGCAAAGAAATGGTTTGCACAAGCTACCTAAGAGTACTATTTTAAGGATAAAGACTTTACGATAATAGAAGATCAACTGGATAAACCTGAGAATCCGAATACACCGGATATTCCAAAGTCTCCGAAGTTGCCAAAATTTCTAGAAAAACCAGAATAACCTGAGAACCCTAAATAACCAGGATTTCCAAAAGGTCCTAATGATCCTAATTCAGGAAGTAAAAAGGTGTCAAAAACATATGAATTTGTAATTCACCAATAGCTTGACGAAAAGCTCAAAGACTTCGCCACTAAAGCCGATTGAAGCGCGTTGAAGGTAAAGTTGATGTTGTGTTTGAACTGCAAAAAACGTAGGGTGAACAGATCAAGGTTCAGGGTGAGCAAATTAAACAATTAACCGAAACTGTTCAAACTCAAGGGGAACAAATTAAAGAACTTCAAGCGGAGCAAAAAGTTCAAGGAGAAACTCTACAGTTAATCTTGCAAATGTTGCAAAAGATGAGCAATCGCTTGGATTCAATGGATGTTCGCCTAGATAAACTAGATTCTAAGTAGATATTATTCAAAATAAAGAATACCAGCAATTAATCTGTAAAAGTTAGTTGCTGGTTTTTTATTCATGCGGTACAAATAAAAAACCATTTGTTCAAGTTGAAAAGCAGGTGGCTAAATTTTTTCCAAGTAAAACTAAAAAATCACAACAAATTACTTAATTAAATATTCCAAATAACTAAAGAGATTAATATCTGATGAGTAGCCTGTGTTAGTAGCAAAGCTTTCTAAAAATTTCTTCAAACTTTTTTGACTAACATCATCTTTGCCTTTTGTTCATCAGCTAATCGAAGCGCTAAACTCAATTCACTCTAAATTTCTTGTAGTTTGTTTTCCTTCTTGATCAGTAAACGCTTCTCCTTCAGTAAGAAATTTTTTTGCTGAAAATTGTTTTTTTGGATCAGATTTAATTTTAAGGAAAAGATAAAAATAATGCTTGTCACCTCTCTTAGCAGTGAAATCACCTGAAGAATAATCCCCAAATCAATTAAAGGTATAGCTCAGCCTAGCCTCAACTAACAAATCCTTAAAACTTTGGTATGTCATTTGAAAATGATCAACCTTTCGCTCCATCGTGAAAGGATCATTTGTTTGAGGATAAGCTACATGGTCAAAATCAAAATCCGCAATACCTAATTTACCCTCTTCAAAACTCTGTTTTCAGGCGTCTAACAACAATTTTGTTGTATCTTTCGGATTAACTTCGTAAGATTTTTTAAAGAAGCTATTATGTTCTTTTTGCCTTCTTTAGTTTTAATTGCTTTAGACAAATCAATGTCTTTACCAGTGGTTTCTTTAATAAGATTTCTAAGATCAGCTTGGATACCAGTGCAAGCACTTAACAATGTTCCACATAATAAAAATAGAGAACTAAAAGAAAACCTTGACAAAAACTTCTTTTTACGCATTAACAGTAAAAAATAATTGCATTATTTTGCTTTTTTTGGAAAATCCTTTTGAAGAAGAGGAAACTAATTGAAATTTCCGGTTTAATGTTATTTAAAAAATGAACTTTTTAACTCATAAGAGTTAAATTTGGCCTTTTATTTACATCAATAAAAAACATCTACTTAGGGAAAAAGTAGAAGACCCAAAATACTTTTTTAACGCTTCGACTATCTACTTAAAACACCTAAGTTTGTGCACAACTTGAATGAGACACGTTTTGTCTAATGTCCAAACAAGCGTTTCATTAGTGGATAGTGGGCAATAATCATCACAAAGAACATAATGATTGAAAGGATTAATACTGGAATTAAAACGCCCAGCATTAAGTCATCATAACTTAAGAATGTGAGCATCATCACTGCAATAATTAGTGCTAAAAAATCCACACAGTAAGCTAAGAACAGAATTTGAACGATGCGGCGTTGTGGTTGCTTTTTCTGAAAGCTAAAACCAAACAACACCATGGCTCCTATAAAAATAAACAGTGGAATTAAAACGGTGTATTGCATAACTAGTTCTTGTCCTTTGTATCAAAGCTGTGTTCGAAGTTATAGCGTAATACTACCTTAATTGGAAAGCGATTAGTAATGTTGTTTTGCACGATTTTGCTTTTAATGGTAGTAGCCAAATCAGTTAACTGTTGGTTGTCAATAATGTTATTGTGCTGGTTGGTTTCCAATCAAATTACTAATCGGCGTCCACTTTGTCCTAAAAGGATGGTTGTTTTAAATTGTGCTAGTGTTTCTTCCACAATTTGCTTTAATTCTTGTTTGAGTTGGTTAAATAAAACCGAACTGTCAGAGCGCGCACCCAAACGCCCTGCTGAAAGCTTATCGCCAATTTGAGTTAAACGACAGTATACGTTATCGACATTTTTATTATGGTGGTTGGCAATTGTGTATTTGACATCGTTTTCAAAGTAAAATTCATCACCGATCTTGGCACCTGTAACCGTGTGGTTCTTCTTCCCGTTTTCATCATCCGCTTTACCAATATCATGATACAAACCGCACTTTAATGCAACATCAGGTTTAAAGTTAACTAAAAGCGCTAGGTAAGCGGTGAGAAAACCAGTTTCCAGACAGTGTGATAAAACGTTTTGACCGAAAGAATAACGAAACGCTAATAAACCAAAAAACTTGTGTAGTTTAGGGCTAATTTCAAAGATATTGAGTCGTTCTAACACCTGCTTACCAATCAGTTTACAGTGGTCATTGAAGTAACCGTTAGCTTCCCTAGCATATGACTCAATTTTTTCATTGTCCACGTAATCATTAATCAAGATGTTGCGAATAGTTAACACTGTTTTTTGTACCTTTACTGGCGAGTCAGATAGTATCTGTACCTCATAGTACTTCTTATCGATATTGGTAAAGATAATATCTTCAATCCTTAACTTTTCAATTAACAACTTTTTATTAATCCCGCCAACACCATTAAGTTTGCGGAAATCACTTTCAATCACGGTAAAACTAGCGCTGTCAACCCAGCATAAATTGAGCGGATTTTTGACATTAATATTAGCTAGCTTGTCGACACCAAAGTGAAATTTATTGAACAAACGCTTATGGAACACTGTTTTCTGGTCATTACTATCTAAAACGGCATTAAGTTCTGCTTCACGAAAATTAGCAGCTTGTTTAAACTGTTCATCCAAGTATTCATCAATCACATTGACAAGTGGTTTGTTAATGATTTCACTCAGTGTGGTGTTAAATTTTTGGCCTAATTCACTTAACTGATCTTTTAAGTTAGCAAGCTCCTTTATCTTGGCAGCGTTTTGCTGTTTTAAATTAACAATTTGGCCATAGTCATTGTTATAAGTCTGCTTGGTGAGGTTTGCTCTTTGCTTCTTTTTGTAAACACGGTACTGATACGCTAAAAAAACAAGTAAACCTAAATTGAGGATGACAATAATTAAAAACAAGATCGCAAAGATCGATGTTTCGGCAAATGTTTTTGCAATGCTTTCTAACGTTAACTTAGCGCTCATTTTCAATTTGCTGTTTTAATTGATTGACAAAATTGCCCAATACAAAGCGGTACTGGTTCTGACTCTTATTAATCCCTTTAATTCCAAGCTTTTGCAAAGCGGCAATTTGAACTAACTCTGGCTTGGCAAAACTAACAATTAATTGGGTGGGTGAGGTGCGTAAACTAACAAAGTTAGTTCTACCCCCGCAAGCGGCAATAAAGTCACGTACAGCAAAAGGAATTGTGTGTGATTCGACTAGTTTGTTGTTTAATTGTAGCGCGGCCCTCTTAGCACGTTTTACCAAATAAAGGTAAAGTAAGCCAAAGCTCAACACATAACCAATTCACAACAATACTTTCATTAGCTTTGTTTAATAAAAGTGGACTTAAGTTTATTGATAAAGTCCTGTGTTTTGAGTGAAATGTTAAACATCGGTGTGGATTGCACTAGTTTAAGCGCTAAAGTTGTGTCAGCGTTTGGCAATTCCAACTTTCTCCCGTCACAGTAAAAGGTGGGAAACTGTTGTGGGTTAAAGGCTTTTTTGACCACAAATTCCACTTGCGTTTCTTTGGGCAAAATAATTGGTGATTGGATAGTAACTTGATTGGGGTGCAAAAGTGGATTCATTTCAATAATTTGCAGCACATCAATGCCAGGGAAAATCACCGCCCCTTTAGCAGATTTAGCCAGTGCAGTCGAACCAGTACGCGGACCGATTAATAAACCTGAACCGCGGTAAAACTCCCACGCTTCACCATCAATAAAGATGTTAATTGGGTAAGCTGTGTTGGTGTAAACTGCCAGTTCATTCAAAACCAAGTGCTGCTGGCCATTGACACTAACTTCCAACAAACTAATCCGTTGAAAGTGACATTGCTGGAGCTTTTGGAGGAAATTATCATCCAAATCCTTTTCATTAAACGATGTGTAAAAACCTAGATGACCAGTGTTAATCCCTACTACCCTACAATTGTGGCAGTTATAGTTGGCCACAGTAGAAACAAAGAAACCATCACCACCTAATACAAAGAGATAATCAAAGCCCTTTTCAACTGCCTCACAACCTTTCAACACCTGCTTTAACTTTTGCAAAACTGGCTCGGTTTGTGGTGTTGTTGATGCAAAAATCTTGTACTTCATTACTTCTTTACTGTACGCACTTTAGGTTCCATTAAGCTGCGTTCAAATACCTTAATTTCAGCGGCGTTATAACCAATGCGCATCCGCTTGGGAATCCCCGAAGAGTTGTACTGGATAATAATTGGTCGACGCAAAATTGAAGGACGTTCGCGAATTAACTTAATCAATTCAGGAATGGTCAAATCTTCCACTGATTGATTAGTGTTACTACGAATTTGGTCAGCACGCTTGGAAAACAGACTTTCGGTGCCATCTTCACTCAAACTTAAAATGTCACGAAAGCGCTTGTCACTTATCGGTTTTTTGTAAAAGTTTTCGATCGTATAACTCAAATTATTTTCCTTAAAGTATTCGATTGCCTTTTGGCAAGACGAGCAAGATGATGAAATTAAGATAAACGTCTTACCAGCATCATTATTAACTTTTTTCTTAAGCATTTTTCTTTTAAAATAACGTTTGTCTATCTGTAATAGATTCTACAAATTGCAATCATATGATGAAACGCGCTCTTACCGGGATTCAAGCATCGGGCAAACAGCATTTAGGCAACTATTTGGGGGTAATGCAGTCGTTAATTGAACTCCAAGAGCAATGCCAACTGTTTGTATTTGTCGCTGATTTACACTCAATTACCGTTGATTTTCAACCCCAAGCACTGAAACAAAATAACTTTGATTTGGTACGTACTTTATTAGCGGTTGGTCTAGATCCACAAAAAGCTTGTCTCTTTTTACAAAGCGATCTTTTGGAGCACAGTATGATGGGTTATTTAATGATGGTGCAAAGCAATCTCGGTGAACTGCAACGGATGACGCAGTTCAAGGCCAAAAAAGCGGAACAAACCCGTAACCCAAACGGCACCTTAAACATTCCCACCGGACTGTTAACTTATCCAGCCCTAATGGCGGGAGATATCTTGCTGTACCAACCTGACATTGTGCCCGTTGGTAATGACCAAAAACAACACCTAGAGCTTACTCGTGATTTAGCGCAGCGAATTCAAAAGAAGTTTAAGCTCAAGCTGCGTCTACCCCAGTTTGTCCAAAACAAAGATACCAACCGTATTATGGACTTATTTGACCCAACCAAAAAGATGAGTAAGTCCTCAAAGAACCAAAACGGAGTAATTTACTTGGATGACCCAAAAGAAGTAGTGGTTAAAAAAATTCGTCAAGCTACCACTGACAGCTTTAACAAAATCCGTTTTGCTTCCAAAACGCAGCCAGGGGTGACCAATATGCTCACAATTCTCAAGGCACTTTTAAAAGAGCCTGTCAATCAATCCTTAACCAATCAGTTAGGGAATGATCTAGAAGCTTACTTTAGTACTAAATCTTATTTAGATCTCAAAAACGCACTTACAGAAGCAACCGTTAATCTGCTAGTTAACATTCAGAGAAAACGGGAACAGATTAGTCGTGAACAGGTCTTTAACTGCCTCCAGGCGGGTAAAAATCAAGCCCAAGCAACGGCCAGAACAACACTAGCACTTTTCTATGATGGCTTTGGACTAGGAAGCCAAAACATCAAGTAAAAAAGTTTTAGTTAATAATTTTTTCGGTAATTAAATCAACTAAACTACTGAAACGAAAGCGGTTTGTTTTAGTGCCAATTTCAGTGGCTAACAGTTTGAGTTCATCGGGTGATTTCGACATTGCAAACGAATACTGTACCTTTTCAAACATCGAACGGTCATTTAAGGAATCACCAATCACCGCCATCCGTTTTAACGAAAGTCCTTGTTTTTTGGCAATTGCTTCAATTGCATAGCCCTTATTTCCATCCTTGTGGGTAATTTCAATTAAGTGCTTGGAAAAACTCACAACGTTAAGCGTGTCTTGAAACTGACGCTTAATGATCTGGTACACCTTCTTCAACCTTAAAGGACACGCGAAGTACACATTAATCTTTAAGATGCCATCGGTTAAATGATCATTTTTAAAGTACTCACAACGCTGTTTGTACCAAAACTGTTTAATCAGTCAAGCATAAAACTGGTTTGCCCCCAAAATAATGTAGGGTGCCTTTGGTTTATCGAGGTATGCCAAAAACAAACCCTTGTGTTGTTCCACAATTTCAAACACTGTTTTAACTTGCCGGCTGTCAATTAAAAACTTGTACTGTTCTTGGGGTTGGTTGTTATTGAGTTGGTACAACTTAGCCCCACCATAACAGCAAAAGTACTCCACTAGCGGTTTTTTGCACAGCTCGTTGAGCTCTTGAACGTACTTCAAGGTGGAGAATAATGATCTACCGGTTAGAATCATTACCTTTAAGCTAGGCTTCTTTTGGATTAAATTAGCCAAAGCTTGTTTAGTAGGATCGTTAATTTGCCTTGTTCTAGACAACAAAGTGCCATCAAGATCTAACCCGAGCAAGTCAATCATGAAACGAAGTTTTATTGGCTGACAAGTTGCACGATCTTGGCTTTAGGCATAAAACCAATAGCACGGTGCTTTTCCTGGCCTTTTTCAAATAAAACAATTGTAGGTAGTGAGGTAATTTTGTAAGCAGCGGCAATGTCAGTTTGTTCATCGACATTTACCTTGGCAAACGCTACAGTGCTCACTTCACTAGCAGCTTTAGCAAATTCTGGTCCAGTAATTTTGCACGGCCCACACCATTCTGCTCAAAAATCAATAATTACCTTATTGTTGCTAGCAAATAACTCTCCGAGTTGTTTGAGACTTTTAATTTCAGTTACCATAAACTATTTGTTTTCAATTGTTTTATATTCTAAAAGTTCGCTAATTGTTTCCATGATCTAAAGTGTTAGATCATGAGTGTTTGGGTATTTACAAATAAACTGATTGTTGCAAATTTTTGTTTCAAATGCTTGTTCAAAAAGCTTTTAAACAAAACTTTAAATAAAGCTAAATCATCTAATTGTTTAATCTCATAGAGTTTAGTGGTGACAAAGCCATAGAGACAGTTGTTGTACTCTATTAACGCTAACTGGTCAATGCCAAACAGCTGGAAGCTTTCCATTACCTTTTTGGCATTATGAAAGTGAATTTGTTTTGGTTCCACAGCATCGTGCTCCATCAGCATTTGCTTTACGCCAGCAATCAATAAAGCATAAGCATCAATGTAAAAGGGACGGTTTTGCTGTTCAATAATCGCCAACTGTTCAGCGGAGAGGTGCAGCTGTTTTAAATCATTGTGTGACTTTAAAAAGAAGTCGTTGTTATTAACCCATTGCAAGTTGTTAAACAAAGCAGTTTCCACTAGTAAGCGTTCGTTTAATTCTCACTTACAGTGCTCATTTAAAAAGCGCACTAAAACAGCGATTGAACGGCTCAAATCAAGTAAGCTAAGCAGGTTTGTACCGAAGTAAAACTGCTGAAAGCCCAACAGTTGGACTAGCTGTGTGTTAGTGCACGATAATTCAAACTCCTTGAGCAGCTTATTGCCACTTTCACTCGCTTGTAATGCCAAATTGTCCTGAACTAATTGCAAAGCATTGTTAATCAGTTTTTCGCTCATCTTGACACTGCTACTTTGAGCAATTAACTTATTAAACAGGTTTTTTGCTTGCAGTCTTTTCAATAAGCTTCAGCTCGAAAAAGTAATCTCTAACTGATCTTTAAGTGGTTTAATCGAGCAATCCACATCACAAACTTGTTTAAAGTAATCCCAGTAAACACGGTTTTTACCAGCAAAATGGTTAAAGGTTCACTCGTTAATGGTAACGCGGGATACAGCGGATTTCATCCCCTCCTGGTCTCATTTAATCTTTTGGTCAGTAAAGCTCTCTAAGTTAGACAACTTTAACTTTTGCAGTTCATTATTAGCGCGTTGACTAAACTGCTTTTGGTCTAACTTTACACTAAGCTGTTGTAACAGTTGGTTCCGCGCTAGTCTAATTGTAATTTGATGCGCTTTCTTTTTATCGGTTTCATCAATTTGCTGAAACTGACCATCCAACCACTTCAGCTCAGTTGCAGTAGTGTTAATCTGCTGTTGGTAAAAGTCCAACATTTTGCCCAATTTAGTCTTATTTTGGATGATCTTGTGCTTAATTTGTTCCGGCTCTAAGTGGTACTTTGTTCGTTTCTTGTTGTTTTTGAGGTGTAAATTTCAAGCAAAGAAAATGGTGATAATAAGCCAAATGAGGATACTTAAGATCAAAATGGCACTTACCAACGCTCAAATTATTGAGAAGGAAGTGGCACTTCTGCTCGTTAAACTAGCTAGCATTATCCTTCTTTATGTAGCGGCACCTAGGGAAATTACTACAACCAACAAAGGTTTTATTGGGATTAAACTTAGTGCGTCTTTTCACTAGTTGGCTGTTACACTCCGGACACAGTTCTTCGAGCTTTTCCAAAGTTAAATTCGGTTTATTTTGGCTAAACTCGTTGTATTTACAGTTGGGAAAGTTACTGCACCCAACAAACTTTTCATTACCCCGTTTAGTATAGCGGTACAACAAGGGACTAGCACAGCTTGGACAATCACGACCAACAAATTCCTTTTCCTTTTTCACTCTTTGAATCGAACCCTCCGCTAGCTTTACCTCTTCCTTAAAGTTTGACCAAAAATCACGGAGAAACTCCTGGTAGTTCTTTTTATTTTCAGCAATTTCATCCAAAGACTTCTCCATGTTTTTAGTGAACTCTTTGTTAATGATCTTACCAAAGTGTTTGGACAATTCTTCATTAACCTGCTCCCCTAGTTGTGTTACGTGAAAAGCATGTTTATTTAAACTAGCATAACCCCGGTCTAAATTAACACTAGCCATCGTGTTATAGGTGGAAGGTCGACCAATATTGGACTTTTCTAACGCTTCAATTAAACTAGCTTGGGTATAACGGGCTGCTGGATGGGTTTGGCGGGCTGTGATCTTAATGTCTTTAGCCATGAAACGATCACCAACCCTAATCTTATCCAAATCAATGTAGAGATCATTACTTTCCTTATTTTCAAAGTGTTCGTAAATTTTGCGATAACCATCAAATACTAATGACTTGGAAGAAGCGTAAAACTTATTACCATCGTTAATAAACCGGATGTGGGTATGTGATTTTTTACAATCCGCCATTAAACTAGCGACCGTACGGATCCAGATTAAGCGGTACAGTAAGAACTCATCCTTCTTAATCGCATTCTTGACCATTTCCGGGGTAATGTTCATGTCAGTTGGGTGAATTGCTTCATGGGCGTCTTGGATAATTTTTTCACCTTTTTTTCCCTTAGCGCTTACAATCCGATTAGAGAGGTACTTTTCTCCGTAATGGTTTAAGATGTATTCTTTACAACTTTGTTGAAATTGCGCTGATAAACGAGTTGAGTCGGTACGGGGATAGCTAATTAAAGCGGTTTGTTCTCCATTAATACTCACCCCTTCATACAGGTGTTGGGCAATTAAGGTTACCTTTTTGGAAGACCAACCTAGTTTGTTGATGGCATCCTTTTGCAATGAAGCGGTGGTGTAAGCGGAATTGGGCGAACTGCTGTAGTGTTTGGTTTCATCAATGTTGTACACCTCAAAGACACCCTTGAGCTGTTCACCAAACTTTTTAGCTGATGCTTCATCTAAAAAGTCAATTCCCGATACGCTCTTCTCCTCTTCAAATTTCAAGCCAGCACGTAAAGCAGGATTAATTTCACGCAAGACAATTGGAATTGAACGATTAGCACACGCCTCCCTAACACCTTCAGCCTTGGGATTTAACAACACATCGAGCGTTCACCAAAACCGTGGTACAAAGCTACGAATTTCCTGTTCACGTTCTTCTAAAAAACGCAGTGCTACTGATTGTACCCGTCCCGCTGACTTAGCTGAGAGGTAATTGTTTAACAGCCTTGAAAGGCGAAAACCAATCATCCGGTCAAGAATTTGGCGCGCAAACTGACTCTGCACCCAACTCTGATCAATTTCCCGTGGGTTTTTCAGTGCATCTAAAACGGCGTTCTTGGTAATTTCGTTAAAGGTAATGCGTTGGCACTTCGACTTGTCCTTTTCATCCAAAACATCGTAAACATGTCAGGAAATTGCCTCTCCCTCACGGTCTGGGTCGGTTGCTAGGTAAATGTTAGTGGCTTTACTAGCCTTCTCTTTAATGCTTTTGATGATGTCGTACTTACTTAAAAGTTTTTTGCCCTTAAGATTACCTTTAAAGCTAAGGCTAGAAAACTTCTTTTTTGATTTAGTTCAGTCTTCCCAAACTGGTGAGTAATCGGCTTCGTTAAAACCAAAGTTTTTGTGCACCATTTCCCGAATATGACCAATGGTAGAAACTATTTCAAAGTCATTCGGTAAATATTTTTGCAACGTTTTAACTTTATTGGGTGATTCAATCACCACCAGATTTTTACTCATTTGTTGGCTTGACTATAACTATAAATAAAGGTTAACCTATCGCAAACCCTTATCGAAATGCTTACCAACGTTTTTCGGCCCTACATTGAGATATCCAAATACCATCATTACCAACAGCGAAATAATAAACGGAATAGTTCTCAATAAGTAAGTGTTATTAGCATTACCTACCACACCGGTAGTAAGCACATAAGCTAGTGCAAACAAGGGCGAGATCACAATACTTGGGATAATTCGTCACATCGAAATGATCATAATGGCAATGGCAATAAAACCAAACCCGCTCACATCCCCGCTAGAAAAGCTAGGTACCTGTGGACTTAAAGCAAAACAACAACCCGCTAAAGCTGCTACCATCGTCGAAGCCATTACCCCAAACCACTGGTATTTATACACACTAATACCTTGGGTATCAATCACATTAGGATTTTCCCCAACAGCACGGTAACGCAAGCCCGTTTTAGTAAAGTTCATCAAATACCACACTAATAAAACAAAGATAATTGCAAAGGCAAAGATTGCTATACCCTCAATACTTACAGAGTTTCCTGTTCTTACAAAGCTGTATCGTACCCTTAAATCAGTATCGTTAAGCAATGAGCGGGCATTTTGTGCCACAAAGAAATTAATTCCCGTGCCCAGTAAGTTAACCCCTGTGCCAACAATCACGTGATCGGCTTTGAGTTTAATGGCGGCAATGCCAAACAGAAAACCAACAGCTGAGGCAAAGATAACACTTAAAGGGATGCTTATTGCTAGTGATCAAGATGGTGCAGAATCATTTGCATTGGGCACAAAGGCATAAGACATTAAGGATAAGAACATCCCGCCAAACACCATGCCCCCGTTAATGGCAATATTGACAATACCAACCCGCTCAGATAAGTAACCACTCAATACAGCGAGTAGCAGTGCAGGAGCGACAAACAACCAGTTATCTAAGTTACTAAAAGAAATTAAAGACTGTGACATTATTTCTCCTCCAATTTTTGACTAATAGCTTCGTTTAAACTAGCAAACTCATTTTCTAGTGCTGTTTGCTTTTTGTTCTTGCCCTTGTACCAGCGTAAGATGTACTTTTGCTGGTGTTTAAAGGTAAGAAAGTCTCATTTGAAAGTTAATCGCTTTACATCGGCTACTAGTAACTGTTGCTTTCAGTACTGCAGTAAGTTTTGCGAGGAATTTTCATGGAAGGTTTGTAGAGTTGCTTGCTTCTTTTTCTGGTACTCCTCAAAGCGCTTGGTGTCAAACCAAACCATTCGCTCTTTATCATGCTTCCGTTTTTGTTTATCTAAAAAGCGCTGGAACGACAGCGTTTCTAAATTAGCAGCCATCTCGTTTTGGAATTCATCATATGCCGCTTCGTTCATCTTACCAATATTGAGCTTGACAATCATGCGCCATGGCTTGATGTAAATCATCAGGTTATAAATGGCAGCGAAATACATCATGATACCCAACACCAAGCTCGCAGTAGCAGCGTTTAACCCCGCTGGTTTAGCACCAATGGTTACAAATGAAATAATGGTGGAAACTATTACAATTCGCGCTGGACTGTTGAGCGCAATTAAACCAATTGCAATTCCATCAAACCCAGTAATCGGTACCGATGTAATCCCAAAGTCACCCACATCTGAGAACGTTAACTGCTTTTCAAAGGATGCGGTATAAACTACAGCTGCTAGTAAACCAGAAAGGATTCCTGAAATCACAAACGAGAGGAACTGATACTTCTTAACAATGTAACCAGCGGCTTGCGAACCCGTCACACTTAAACCCGTGGACTTGAGTTTGTGTCCAAAAACGGTGAACTTCATTAAAACTGCAATGAATATGGCAGCTGCTATGGCAATAACCAACGAGGTTAATCAACCATACTTTTGTTGAACATCAGAGAAGTTATACAGCGCAAAGGCATCCGGTAGTTCAATCGAGTAAAACTGGGAAGTATCAGTTTTTTCCGGTTTAATGTAAGTACCCACTAGATAAGCGCTAACCAGCACAATTACCCAGTTGAGCATAATGGCACTAACCACTTCATTAACCTTAAAGAAGACCTTTAAAGCAGCTACCACCATAGCAACGGTCACACTACCTAGAATCATTAAGAGGATGGTAATGATCTGACCACCAAAGGCAGGACGGAATGACTCGGGGAAAACCTTGAGGATCATCATGAAACCAAAATTAGCGCCAGCCATCATTTGTCCCGAAATCCCAATGTTAAACACCCCAACACTCATACAAAAGCTAAACGCCAAAGCAGCTAGGGTGTAAATCGCAATTTGTCGTGCAAAGTTTTCGATGTTAACCCTATCTTTAAATAAACGGGTAAAGATTTCTAAGAAGGTACCGCCTTTAATGCCGGGAATGGCGACTATTAAAAAGAACGAAACAATAAAGGAGAGAACAATCAACGAAAAGGTGGAGTAGATGCTCCGACGTTGCTTTTGTTTAAAAGGGGCGTACCAAAACTTGTCTTTACTAAACAGAAAACGGTGTTTGAGGTAATTTAAAGCATTCATAATTCCCAGTTTTTTCTTATTGCATGATTAGTTTGCCTATGCGTTCACGCGTCATTACATCACGTTTATTGACTTCCAACAGGTTGCCTTTGTTAATTACGCCAATGGTATCGGCAATAGCTAAAATTTCATCTAACTCATATGACACTAACAAGATTGCATTATTTTGTTTCTTTGCATCCAAAATCTTTTGGTGGATAAACGAAATGGCACCAACATCCAAACCCCGGGTTACTTGAGCAAACACTAACAGCTCGTTCTGCTTTGTCAGTTCCCGACCAATAATCAGCTTTTGCTGATTACCCCCGGAAAGTAAACGCACTATTGCTGTACCTTGTACCGCTCCACGAACATCAAATTTATCGACGATTTGGTTAGTGTAAACAGCTATTTGCATTTGATTTAAAAAATTTCAACTGCTAAATTGCTTACGATCAATTTGGTTATTCACCGCGTTAAAACGCACCGTTTGGTCTAAGATTAATCCGTATTTATGGCGGTCTTCTAACACAAAACCAATACCAGCGTTAATCCGCTTGCGAATGGAATAACGTGAAATGTCAAAACCATTGAAGAAGACCTTTTTTGGTGCTGCTTTTTCCAAGCCACAAATAAGATCTATTAATTGGTTTTGACCGTTACCTTCCACCCCGGCAATGGCAAAAATTTCACCCTTATGGATCTCAAAACTAATCCCTTTATCAAACACCTGTTGGCTACCAAAACCTAAATTATTAACGATTCCACGAATAAAACGGGGTGTTTTTTCAATAGCTGCCAACCCTTCTAGTCAACTCTTTAACCACAGTGTTTTCGCTGGCTTACCCTGTTTTTGGAGTTGATTAATTCGCTTTTGGTTCCAGCGCGCAATTAACTTGTAAAACCAGTTTTGGTTTAAATAAAGATGGAGGTTTTCGACCTTTAAAACGGGCTCACCTTTGGCGGTAAACTGAGTATTGTTTTTGGTTTTCTTCAACTCCTTTCCCATCATTAAGCGTGCCATTTCATCAATTGAAGTGTCCTTAATTTGGAAGGTGCCAACGGAGTGACCTTGACGCAAAATGGTAGCAGTCTCCGCTACTTCCTTAATTTCGTTGAGTTTGTGGGAGATGAGCACAATCGTTTTACCCATCTTCTTGAAGTTTTTAATGATGTTTAAAAAGCTCTTGATCTCCTGGTCGCTCAAAACAGCGGTTGGTTCATCAAAGATGAGAATGTCACTGTCACGGAATAACACCTTCAAGATCTCGACCCGTTGTTGCTGACCCACCGTTAAGCGGCTTACCTTTTGGTGCAAGTTCACATGGAGGTCATACCGTTCCATCATTGCTTGAATTTTGGCTTCGCTAGCTTTACGGTGCAATAAAGGTAGTTTAAGCTTACCGTTGGTAAAAGGAATGGAAAAACTACTTTCATTGCCCAAAATAATGTTGTCTAAGACGGTGTAGTTATCAACCAGCTTAAAGTGCTGGTGCACCATCCCAATTTTGTGCTGCACGGCATCCTTGGAGGACTTGAAGTGTACTTCCTCTTCACCAATAAAAATTTTGCCGCTGTCGGGTTGGTATAAACCGAACAAAATGGAAGTTAAAGTAGATTTGCCCGCACCATTTTCACCCAGCAATGTGTGGACAGTATTTTCGTAAACCGTGAGGTTAACATCTACATTAGCTTTGACCCTACCATTGTCAAAACTCTTGCAGATATTTTCCATCCTGAAGGCTATTTTTGACATTGCCAAAATTGAATTTAAAGCCTATTATAAAAATCCCGATAAAAAATTGTTTCATCGCTCAGCATTTTGTGTAATGAGCGGGTTGGTTGGAAGTTGAGTAAGCGTTTTGCCTTCGTGCAATCAACCACTAAAACAGGTGGATCACCAGCCCTTCGTGATTCAATTTTGAGCTGTAATTGTTCAGGCGCAAAGATTGCTTGAGCAGTATTAATGACCTCCCAATTGGAAAAGCCCTGACCACTACCTAAGTTAAAGCTTTCAAAGCGCACTTTAGGATTGGCTTGCAACCACTTTCACGCCAACAAATGGGCATCACACAAGTCTACTACATGGATGTAATCACGGATACAGCTCCCATCTTTAGTGTCATAGTCATCACCATACAGAAAGAAGGTGCGCTTTTCCATAAAGGCTTTAATCAGGTTAGGAATCAGTAAGGTCGTGTTTTTATTGAAGTTACCAAAGGGATTACTAGCACCCGCTACGTTAAAGTAGCGCAACGCTATTACTTGAAAATGGGGGCTACGGGTAAGTGTTTGCAGTACTATTTCACTTAAAAACTTACTAATGCCATACGGATTGGAAGCGAGTGTTTCCTCTAAAACTAAGTTTTCTGGAATTGGAAGTGTACTAGCACTACCAAAGACTGCAGCAGTGGAGGAGAAGAACAGCTGGATCGGTTTTTGTAGTTCTTTTAAAGCGTGGAGTAAGTTGAGCGTACCGACTAGGTTATGGTCAAAATATGTAAGTGGTTGTTCGGTCGATTCCTTTACGCTTGTTTTTGCCGCAAAGTGAAACACGACATCAGGGTTAATTTGAGCAATCGTATCTGTTAACTGTGCACGGTCAAGTAAGTTAACAAAGTGAACGTTGACCTGTCTTGGTAACAGTTGTAGCGCCAGACTAGTGTGGTTAATGTCAATTACACTAACAGTTACATCAGGGTACTGTTTTAGAAGCTGGTCAATAAAACAGCTCCCAATGTAACCTAAACCGCCTAAAACGAGTACTTTACTCTTGGTTTCACTCATCAAAACCTTCGTTAAAACTAAGTGGTTCTAACTCTAAATCAGAAAAGTTTTTGGTAATTTGATCTAATTCATCAATAAACTTAGAAAAGTCCATGGTTGGTAACAATTCCTGGGTCGTTTGTTCCACTTCCCACAACGCTGGAGTATTGGCTAGTTGACTGTTGTTCAAGTCGGTGGTAGACTCCAAGGTTAAATGCGATTGCTCTGCATTAACGTTATCAGGAGCTGGTGTTTGGGTAAACTGTTGCAACTCCACTGGTTTAATGTAAGTGTTGTAAAGGGCACTGTCAGTATTTTTGGAAGCCATTAAAAGCTTGACTAAACTAGTATCCAATTGGGTTAAAACACCGACTTGCGCAAGCTCCTTTTTCACTAACCAAACGCTCACTTCATTGAGTTGTTGGTTGTCAGTTGCAGTATTGATCAGTCACAATTCATCAACATAAAGCCAACTGCGCTTTTGCTGAATTGTTTCTACTAGTTTGAACAGCTTCTCCAAGCTGTCAAATAACAGAAACCCAGTTAGCTTACTGTTTAATTCATCGAAGCTAACAAAGTCAAAGAAACACTGTTCGTCGTGTGAAAAAACAGCTGCTTTTAGTTTTTCTGTACCGCTAAAGTTATGAATTAGTTGAACTATTTTTCTATCCATTGCGCAAAATACCTAACAAAATTTCAAAGTCCAGGCTAGTAACTACACGAAAGCTGTAAGCACTACCATCGACAATGCTTAGGGGATTCTTAGCGGAAATGTTCATTAAATCAAGCATGTTCCGCGCCTTCATAAAGAGGTTTTTATGATACTGGTTTAACTTATTGAGCGTATAAGCCTGGGGAAATTGCAACTCCCAAGTACTACTTTGACGCCAATAGTTCATGTTGCCCTTGTCCTTTAACTGGCGCACCGCCTTAGTATTATCACCACAAACAAGCTGCCTTTCAAACGGTAGTACAGCTACAGCGGCACCGTCAATCATTGCCTTTTCATACACGTTTTTAACAACCTTCTTGGAAGTTAAAGGTCGACATGCTTCCAAGACAACAAAACAACAGTTGTCATAATACGAAGAGGCTTGGTTTTTAGAACTTTTTAAACCAATTTTGTACTTGTCTTCAATAAAGCCCTTGGCTTCATAAATGTCCTCAACCTCGTTGTGCTTGGAACGAAAGACCCAGCAGTTTTCGTACTTGGCAACTACTTTTTCCACAAGTGGAATTTGCTCTTCCAAAACGTATAAAAGGATCTTTTGGAAGTTAATTCGCGATTCTTGAAGTAGCTTAATCGCAAACTCAAACATCCTCACGTTTTCGTAAATCTTAATGTAGGAGTTAACTGGGTTTTGGGCGTTGGAAATAAAGCTTTCACACAGGATCACCCCAACATTTAAAGTACGCTGCATCTTGTTCTCTTAAACCTTATTTAACCTAAGAAATTTCACTTAAAATGTGTTCAACTGTTTGCAAGATTTTTTGCACAAAAAGCTGGCGCAATTCGTTTCTAGAGCCAGCTGGTAGTTTTGTTTCAAAGTCATAAGCCTTGTTGGCAACAATCACACAGAAAAACAAGCTACCAACTGCTTGGTTTTCCAATGCATCAGGACCCGCTAACCCACTGCAGGCCACGGCAATATCAACATTGAATTTTTGCATTAAACCTAACGCCATTTCACGAACACAATAACGCGAACAGCACCGTGGTTAATTAAGGTTGATTGTTTGACATTTAAAAGTGATTTTTTCAATTCATTGCTGTATGCCACAATGGCACCCTTAAAGAAACGAGAAGCACCAGCGATGTCGGTTAAGCTACTACTCAAAAGGCCCCCAGTAACTGACTCTGCAGTGGCAATGGTGAGCTTATGATTTAGCAGTTTTTCAGCAATTAAGCGCGCGTACACAACAATAAGAAAGTTCCAAAATTATAACTTTACTTTAACCTTAATGGTTTTATATATTTGTTGGGCGTAAATACCAAACGAGACCAAGGAGAAGGCTGTAGCTAAATAATAGGGCAAATGCACTATGGCTCAGTAAAAGATTTTTGTGTTAGCACTGTTGGTTTCCTTCAAAGAAAAACTAAACACAAAACAGCTCATTAAGATTGCTATCATTTGTCAAGTGGTTTTTCACTTACCCCATTGGTTGGCGGGAATAATTAGCTGTTTTTCCTGAGCGTAAAAGCGCAATCCGTCTAGCACTAAATCACGCAGCACAATCACAATTAAAAAACTAAAGTGAAAGTAGCCATATGCTACTAGGACAATTAAGACACCGTTAATAATCACCTTGTCAGCTAACGGATCTCACAGCTTACCGAAGTTAGACACAACCCTTCACTTCCGCGCTCAATACCCATCTAAATAATCAGAAATAACTGCGGTAATAAACAAGACTCCCCCAATAAAAAGGCTAACCTGTAGGTGAATGGTGACATTGCCTAACACTGTAAAACTAGCAACACTACCAAGTAAGTGATTTAATCCCAAAAAAATAATGGTAGGTACAGCAATAAAAATGCGGTAAATGGTTAACCAATTAGGTAACTTTTTCTGTCAAGTTTTAATAGTTAATGGAACCATGGGCACGGGGAAAGGGGATCGCATCACGGATGTTTTCCAATCCACAGATGTAAGCTAGTAAACGATCAAACCCTAAACCAAAGCCAGCTGAGGCAAAGTAACCCCATTTACGCATATCTAAATACCAGTTAAGTGTTTGGGTATCAATTTGCATTGCTTGGCAACGTTCCACTAGTTTTTCTAGATTACCTTCCCGTTCACTCCCACCACAGATCTCACCAATTTGGGGAAATAAAAGGTCAACCGCACCAACAGTTCTACCATCAGCATTTTGCTTCATGTAAAAGGCCTTAAGGTCCTTGGGGTAGTTAATTACAAACACCGGTTGGTTGTGAAAATGCTGTTCACACAAAAAGCGTTCGTGTTCCGTTTTGAGATCTAAACCGAAGTTAAAGTCTTGTACCTCAAAGTTAGCTTGACCACTAGCTTGGGCTGTTTTTAAAATCTCTAAGGCCTTGATGTATTCCAAAACATGGAAGTTTTTGGTACTTGTAATTTGCTTTAAGCGTTCCATTAATTTGACATCAAACTGCTTTTCTAAAAAGTCGAGTTCCTGCTTGGCTTTTTGCATAACCTGTTTAATCACGGTTTTGACAGTGCTTTCAATTAGCTTAATTAAGTCCTTGAGGTTGGCAAAAGCAACTTCTGGTTCAATCATCCAAAACTCACTAAGGTGCCGTGAAGTGTGTGATTTTTCAGCGCGAAAAGTCGGCCCGAAGGTAAACACTTTTTTAAAGGCTTGGGCGTAACACTCCGCACCAAACTGACCACTGACAGTAAGGTAAGTAGTCTTATTAAAGAATTCCTTACCTTGCTTTAATTCAAAGGTCTCACCTGCCCCCTCACAGTCGTTGCTAGTAAGAATTGGACTGTGCACTAAAACAAAGTCATTCTTAAAGAAGTAGTCAAAAATGGCTTGTGACAACAGACTGCGCACTTTCATGATGGCAAAGTAGGTACGGGCTCGTACGCGCAAATAGGCGTTGTTGCGGAAAAACTCCAAGCTGTGTTCCTTTTTTTGGAGTGGATAGTCTGCTCGCGCAGTACTCAATACATTAATTTGTTTGACTACTAATTCCAAGGGTTGTTTGGATTTGGGTGTTAACGCTACAGTACCAGAAACACTTACAGCACTCGCTAAACTAATTGATTCAGCTAATGCAAACAACTCCGGTTGGTCTTGTTTAACCACCGCTTGTAGGTTTAACAGCGTTGATCCATCATTAACTTCCAAAAAGATAATGTTGGCGCTAGTACGTTTGTTTTTCAATCAACCCGTTAGCTTAATTTTCTTGTTTTTAAATTGGGCTGGTTTTTCAAAGAGATCGCTAATAGCAGTTGCAGACATATAAAGTTATTGATTGGTTTTGAGCAGCTGTTGGCGCTGCCATCGTTCTAATTTTATAAAGCCACTTCCCATGACAATAAAATTGACATCATCCTGGATTTGGTGAATGTTATCTAATTTGATCCCACCATCGATTTCAATTGAGCAGTGGTATTTGTGGGCTTGTTTTAAGTTATTAAAAACAGCACTGTTAAAGGCTTGCCCGCCCTTTCCTGGGGGGACACTCATTAAGGTAACAAAGTCCAGTTGTTGCACCAAGCGCTCGTAATTTACAAGCGGAGTGGTGAATTTAAACGCTAAACCGACTTGTTTTCCCGCTTGTTTAATTTGCGCAATAAAGTGTTTGATGGTAGGGATATCAAACGGTTCAACGTGAAAGGAAATACGCTTAACGGCTTGATGGTGGAGGTATACTGGCAAGATTTGTTCTAATGCTTGTACCATCAAATGTACATTGACCTGAAAACCAATTTGTTGTAATTCATCTAAATGTTCCCCTTGAAAGACAGTGTTGTCCACAAAATGGTCCATCACGTCATAGTGGATTAAGCGCAAGCCGTCCGCAAAGAATTGTTCTAACAACTTGCGGTCAAACTGGTGTAACAGTGGTAAAAGCGAAAAGGCAATTTCCCTATTCACGACCAAGTTTAGCAAACATTAACTGCTTGTACACTTCCACCCCTGGTTGATCAAAGACGTTGTGTCCCAGCAGTGAACCACTCATCATTGTGGCCATTGATAACCAGAAGTAAAAGTAACCAAACATAAAGGTTGTTCTTTCTTTGAGCGTTAACTTAATGATGTTAACGTTTGATTGAAAATGAGCTTCCACAACTGCTTCTAGGGCAGTGTTTGAAATTTCATTCATACTTTTAGCCAATAAGTAATCTAGCTGATCATCATTGTTAAAGTCTGATGGTGGTAGTTCCAAGTCGTGAAATTGTGTTTGCACTTGTATCACTGTTTCAAAGAAGTTCTTTTCCCCTTCTTGGTACAACTGCCCCATTGAGTGTAAGTCAGTGGTAAATAGCGAAAAGGTAGGGAACAGGGACTTACCACCTTTACCCTCTGATTCACCGAACAGTTGGCGGTGTTGCAACAAGAGGTACTCATAAGCACTGTGGTATGCTACCGTCACTTCTATTTTGAGCTTCTTTGTCGTGTAAAGTCAGTGACGCAAAGCAGCATAATAATAAGCCGAATTAGTGTTTAAATCACTGTTTGCTAACTCTTGTTTGGCTGTCAAAGTACCCAATAAGAGCTGTTTCGGATCATGACCACAAAGTTTAGCTAACAGTAAACCGGCGGGTGAAAGAGTTGAAAAACGCCCACCAATATTGCTTGGAATAGTTAAGTGTGCATAACCGTACTGGTTACTCATGCCAACTAGTAAACCCTTAACGGCAT